>CALAQT010000217.1 GCA_937888775.1 uncultured Actinomycetes bacterium
GAGGACGGCGGCTCCGAGATAGTCGATGACGTGGTGGACGCGGCGGAGGTTGCCCGGAACCTGGATCGCCACGACCGCGAGCGCGACGGCGCCAATCGGCAGGTTGATGTAGAAGATCCAATGCCAGGAGAGCTGCTGGACGAAGACGCCCCCGAGCAGCGGCCCGATGATGCTCGCGACACCGAACACCGCCCCGAAGAGTCCTTGGTAGCGACCGCGTTCGCGGGGAGAGACGATGTCTCCGACGATCGCCTGGGCACCGACCATCAGCCCACCGCCCCCGAGACCCTGAACGGCCCGGAACGCGATCAGCTCGCTCATGCTGCGGCTGAGCCCGGAGAGGGCCGAGCCGCCTAAGAAGATAACGATCGCCGCCTGGAAGAAGAACTTGCGCCCGTACTGGTCGCCGAGCTTGCCCCAGAGCGGTGTCGAGACGGTCGCGGCGAGCAGATACGCGACGACAATCCAGGCGAGGTGCGACGCGCCATGCAGGTCGGCGACGATCGTTGGCAGCGCGGTCGAGACGATCGTCTGATCGAGAGCTGCCAGGAACATCCCGAGCATCAACGCGCCGATGATGATCAGCACACGGCGGTGACTGAGGTTGAGGCTGGGCGCCTCGTCCGACAGTCCGGTCGAAGCCTCGGTCATTGTTCCGGTCGTCGCGAGTGGGTCATCCCTGGCGCCGGCGCTGGGAGAGCTTCCGTGTCACGGCGGTCAGTTCGAAGCCGGCCTTCAGGGCTATGGCGCGGACGCGGGGGAAGTGGACTTGCCGGAGCTCGCGGCCGGTTGAGAGCTGCGGGCGTCCGTTGGCCTTGATCGTTGCGAGGACCCCGTCGCGGTGGTCTGCGCTGACGCCCAGCAGCGTCTCGTCAAGAGTCATTCGTTTCCTCGTGCCTAGGCTGGCGGGCGGCCGCGCGTTAGCACTCGCCGCTGGTGGGACCGAGAGTAAGCGTCGGCTGCCGCGGAGGGAGCGAGGGTGTCGCGGATGACGATCAGGAGCGAGCGGAGCTGCTGGCGCTGCTCGCCGTTCAGGCCGGCGAAGAGTTCGTCTTCTGCTTCTCTTTGGGCTTGGGCGGCGTTTTCGAGGTGGCGCTCTCCGCTGGGCGTGAGGATGACGACGTGCCGTCGGCGGTCAGCGGGATCGCGCTGGCGTGAGACGAATCCGTCGGCTTCGAGCGGGTTGAGCAGGGTGACGAGGATGCTCGGGTCGACGCCCATGGTCTGTCCGAGCTCGCCTTGTCCCGTCGGTCCGTTGTCGTGCAGCAGCCCGAGCAGCTGGAACTGGCGCGGCTTGAGGTCGTGCGCGGTGTGCGCGTCGCGCAAGCGGCGCATCGCGTCCTGACCAAGAAGCGCGAGCAACAGCCCCGGGCTGGAGCGACGCTCCTCGAGAACGCTAGGCGCTGCGGGTCGGCCGCTCACCTCGAAAGCCACGACAACACTATAACCTCGCTAATCATTGAGGGTAATATATTGTCTCGATCACTCCATCGCTACATCGAGCAGGTGCTCGCAGCCGCCGCCAACCACTGAAAAGGACCAGACCATGGAGACCACACTCACCTCAACCACCACGCCTGCGTCCGAGGACCTCGCCACCGGCACCTGGCGCCTTGACAAGGAGCACTCAAGCGTCGAGTTCCACGTGCGCCACTTCTACGGCCTGATGACGGTCAAGGGACACTTCGAACGCTACGAGGGAGCGCTGAACCTCGGTGCCCATCCCGCCGTGGATCTGACCGTCGACGCCGACAGCCTCGACACCAAGATGGCCAAGCGCGACGCGCATCTGCGCTCGCCCGACTTCTTCGATGTCGAGCACCATGGGCAGGTTCGGTTCGTCTCCGACAGTGCCACACTCGACGGCGACGTCATGAAGGTCCGCGGGCACCTGCACGCCGCCGGCAAGGACATCCCCCTGGAGCTCGACGCCACCGTGCGCAGGGTCGATGGTCAGTTGGAGCTCGACGCAGTCACCGAGGCCGACCATCGCCAGCTCGGGATGACCTGGAGCCCGCTCGGCATCCTGCGCGCGCCGAGCAAGCTGATCGTCCGCGGTCGCCTCGTGCGCCAGGGCGGGCAACGATGAAGGCGTTCACGATCGACTCTGCCGGCCGCCCACCGACGCTGAGCGAGGACATGCGTGCCCCGACGCCAGCCGCCAACGAGGTGCTCGTGCGCGTGCACGCCTCCTCGGTCAATCCGGTCGACAACGCGATCGCCGCGGGAATGCTGAGCGGCGTCGTCGAGCACGAGTTCCCGGTCGTTCTCGGCCGCGACTACGCCGGCGTCATCGAACAGGTCGGCAGCTCCGTGACACGGTACGCCGCCGGTCAGGAGGTCTACGGGTTCATCCTGCACGCCAACCCGACCGTGCACGAAGGCAGCTGGAGCGAACTGCTCGCGGTGCCCGAAGATAAGTTCATCGCGCACAAGCCAGCCGGAATGGCACTCGCAGCGGCCGGCGCCGCTCCGTTGGCTGGCGTCACCGCAATGACCGCGATCGACGTGCTCGAGCTTTCCGAGGACGACACGGCGCTGATCATCGGCGCGACCGGCGGCGTCGGCAGCTTCGCCGTCCAGCTCGCCGCACAGGCCGGTGCCATGATCATCGCCCCAGGACTCCCGGAGGACGACGAGTATCTACGTGACCTCGGCGCCAGCGAGCCAATCGACCGCAACGTCGGCATCACCGCGGCCGTACGCGAGCGCCATCCCGACGGCATCGACGCGCTCCTGGATCTCGTCTCCTACACGCCCGACGCGTTCGAGGTCTACGCGGCAGCTCTGAAGGCCGGCGGACGCGGCGCCTCGCCCACCGGCGCAGCCGGCCAGAGCGCCGGACGAACCAACGTGATGGCCACCCCAACCCAGGAGAACCTTGAGCGACTGGCCCGACTACTGGACGCCGGCGATCTCAAGGTTCCCATCCAGCACACGTACGACCTCGCCCGCGCCGGAGAAGCGCTGCAGGCCCTCGGGACCGCGCATACCCAAGGCAAGCTCGCGATCCACATCCCCTAGCAACAAGCGACTCCAAAGGAAAGATAGGCAGAAATGGAGATCGGCCGTCTGCTGCTGACGACTCGGCGTCGGCGACTTGCTCATCGGACACGGTGCACAGAAGCTGTTTGGATGGTTCGGCGGCCACGGCCTCGATCTCCCGCTGGCGAGGGCCAGCGGAAGATCCCGTTGCGGTTGTCTC
The DNA here is from genome assembly GCA_937888775.1 of uncultured Actinomycetes bacterium. The sequence goes on from CALAQT010000217.1 coordinate 3,206, forward strand.
AGCGTCCGATGATCGTGAACGCGTAGAACTTGTTGTTGCCGGTGAACCCAGGTACGCCGAGATGGGCGTAGCCCGATCCCCAGTAGACGTTGCCGTTGGCGATCACCGGGGCAGCGTTGACGGAGCCGCGCGGCGAAGCGACGGGGGACCCGCAGCGTCCGACGCTCCATCAGACTGACCGTGTGATCCCGGTCATCGCCTTGAGCCGCCGGCCCGGGCTAACGACATCGCAACCGTTGCCCGGCGGTGTCGCGGTACGCTCTTCGGCGTCGACTGAGAGGAAGGAACGGAGACGGTGCTGCATTATCTGACATCGGGGCGCGCTCGGAGGTTCGCGATCGGGATTGTTGGGGCTGGCGCGCTCGCGCTGCTGACTGGCAGCGCGGTGGCCGGAATTGTGAGCTCGCTCGGCGTGGTCAAGCGAACGGTCGCGGGCAAGTCGATGACGATCGTCGTCGATAGCCGCGGCGACACGATCTACGAGCTCAGCGGCGAGAGCCTGGCCCACCTGCAGTGTGTCACTCGTCAGTGCCTGAAGCTCTGGCCGCCAGTGGAGGTCAGGTCTGCCGGGGTAAGACCCCCAAAGGCGGCTGGCGTGCCCGGAACGCTGTCGATCCTGCGTCGTGTCAAGGGGAATCTCTACCAGGTGATGCTGGATCGACATCCGCTGTACTTCTACTCGGGTGACGGGAACAACGTTGGCTCCACCAAGGGTCAGGGGATCAGAAGTTTCGGTGGCACCTGGCATGTCGTGACCGCCGGCTGACCGGCTGCCGTCGCGGAGCCCAGGCCGAAGCCGTGCTCACGGCGCCGGCGCCGGCGCGGGCAGGGCGGCGGCCAGGCGTGCGAACTGGGGCACGCCGAGCCCGCTGGCGAGGTCATAGCCGCGCTCGGCGTGGCGGGCGCGCACCTTGCGCAGATATCCGTTGGCTCCGCTGACGACGTCCCAGAACGTGCTCGGCGCCGACTTGGCCATGAAATAGAAGAGCCCGTCGGCAGGGCCAACGGGGGGCAGATGGCGGCGCTGCTCATCGGAGCTGAGCATCGCCATCGCCGAGGCCACCAGCGGCGCCGAGCCGCTCGTGCCGGCGTCGGTGATCCAGTTACCCGCGAGCACGACCGGCCAGCCGGGGAATTGCGAAGCAACGTTCGCGCCCGCCCGCGTGGTGGCTGTCGACCTCTCGCCGCGAGTCGACCTCTCGCATTCTCCGTAGGAGATCGAGAAGCTGTCGGGTAGATGCAGAGCGTCCAGCACCTGCGACGCCCCGAGGAACCAGAGCTGTGGCGAGAGCCAGGCCTGCGTGAAAGTGAGCGAATTCAAGCCCGGCGCCATGCCTCTGACCAGCGCCAGGTCCTCCTCGGGCTCGAACGTACCCTGGCCGAAGGCATGAGTCTGGCCGTCGGTCAGCAGCGTCCGCACGTGCAACCTGGGGTAGCCGAAGCACCGCGCGTTGTCGGCAATGTCCTGGCGCGACACGCCTTCGCCCAGGTTCAGGATCGCCACCGACGCACCGCTGCCTCTGCCGAGCCGATCAATCCCGTAGGCGTGGCGCACCTGACCGAAGCTGAACGCACCGGTCGCTTTGGCCTGGGCGCATCCGCGGCTCCAGGCGCCGCTCCGCTTCGGTGGCACGGCGCGCGCGGCCCTGGCGGCCACACTCGGATGTCCCGACGGACTGGCGGAATGGGCGAACGTCGGCACGACGTCCTGCACCAGCGAGCGCATGTCCACGGGCAGATTCAGTCGCCCGCTGCCCCCCAGGAAGTATCGCCACTTCTCGAGCGCCCGAAAGGTGGCCGCGCTCTAGCTTGGCGAGCCCGGCTGCTGGACGGCGAAGAACGCGGCGCGGGCCTGCGCCTCGGGGCGTTTCAGCCCGAAGTAGAAGGTGATCCTCGGAGGCTGAGCCACGGCCCTCGCGGGCGCGGCGCCGCCCACGGTCAGCAGCAGCACAACGGCGAGAGCGGGCCCTGGCGCGCGGAGAGCGCGAACGATTGTCTTGCCAATCACCGGCGAGTCGCTGCTTCCTGAGTCGCGGGTAGCACTAGCCAGGCGAAGCGCTGGTTGGACTCAAGCACCGCCTCGTGGTCGGTGTCAAGCGAGCATGGGACGATGATCAGACGCTCGATTCCCCTAGAACTTCTTCTCCAACCGATCAAAGGCGGGTGAGGTAAACAAGCAGGCTGTAACTCCACCGTTCATGACAGGATAGCCGGAAACCTCAGCTCGCGTAACAGTATAGAAATCGTACTTGCCGGTGTAGAATTTCCAGAGTGGCTCCGAATCCGACACTGGACAGGTATCACCAGAGGGTGGCCTGACATAACCTATGAGGGTCGCGCTGGTCCCAAGGAAGTTCGCGATTCTATTCGCGGCCGCTGGAGTCGCGGCTATATCGTAGAAGTTATCTGCGCCGCTCTTCGGGAAGAAGTAAAATCCAACTGTACCGACACCAGGGTTATTCGGTGGAAGCGCATAACCGATGGTCTCGTCAAGACTGCAATCACTCATCGGCGTGGGTGAAGCAGGAGCACTCGGTAGGGCAGAGCCAGCATCAGGTGACGATGGTGCCGTTTGGTAGAAATGGATACCGGGATAGCCGGCGCCAGCTCCGCAAAAGTAGCGATGCAGCGGTACCGTGCCATTGCGTATGGGTTTTGTTGTAGTAGCACCGGAGGGACTCGGTGTCTCATCACGTGGGCTGCGCGCGTTTCCAAGAAGGACGCCACCGACGGCTATCACCAGCATCGCAACGCTCGTAGCGATCATGCGGCGCTTCCGCCGAGGCATTGCGGACCGTGATGTATGCAACTGTGCCTCCCTGGCTTCCACTCGATGACTGGCGAGGACATAGCCCGCATGCGGTCCAGATTAGCTGCGTTGAGGCTGGACGTCTCTAACCACGGACGCTCACTGCCGTCCACACGAGGCTCGCGACACTGCCGAGGGCTTCGAGCAGACCTTGCGGCTGCCGCTGAGGGTCCATCGATCGCTTGCAAAGTGCCGAGGACTCGACCAGTTGCAAGCACGAAGGCGCGCGGACCATCGCCCGGCCGAGAGCAGGCATCCCGTCTCCCGTGCACCGAGGCTGATTCTGGTCCTCAAGCAGCGAGAGGAGTCTCGATGCGTCTGGATGCCGGCAGAGGGACCACCCCTACCGAATCGCGACGGCGCAGTCTGAAGTACTCAGTGGAACAAGTTTCAGAGCTCACCCGGACACTCCAAGACAAGGCGCCTGAAGAAGGTTCCAAGATGCTCTCCCTCCAACCTAGGAGCATGCTGGCCCCAGCCGGGTTTGGATTACCGCCGTTCTCGCAGTGACGCCGATGCTCCTCTGAGCGAAAGCTGCCGTTCGATCGCACTCGCATCGCCTTCGGCGTAAACCGCTTGTCGAGCTGCGCCGGCATGATTTCGCCGATCCTGGACGGATGCCAGACAACACCACGCGGCTCCCGGTACGGGCAGCGGATCGGCCTCGGCATCGACACCCATAGATCGAAGGCACGGCGCGTGATCCGCGGCTCCAAATGCCCCCGCAGCCCACGCCGGCTTCGATTCCCACGTCGACTTCGCGCCAGCGGGATGGAGGGCGCCGAAGGTCCCATCGATCGCCAAGGGCGCCGCCGAGCTTCTTGGCGGAATGGACCGCGTCAGACCCGCACCTTGCTCGCCTCAGCCTGCCTTACGATCCATTGGGTCGCTTGTGCCGCAGCCGGGGATGACCTGGGCGCGCATCGAGCCGATAGGCGTGTTGAGCTCACGCGCGCTAGCCCGTGCAGCGACTTCCGCCTCCTGACGTGAGCCCGCCCGTCCTCGTCTCACGCCCGCGGGACCGAATGCCGACCACCGGAACTCTCCCGCGGGGGCTTTTCGACGTTGAAGCCGAACGCCCATCCGCTAGCTGTCTCTCGGTTGTGCATGTCCAGCGCGGCAGCTGCACGAGCTCTCCACCTTAGGGCTGGCGACCGGCATGCGCGGTCGCGGCTGTCCGACCATTAAGATGAGGCGCGTGGCGCGCGCACATGAAATCGGCCCCTTCGCCATCATCGAGTTGACCGAACGGCTCGACGAAGCGCCAGCTATCGCTCGCGAGGGCCTGCTCGAACTGCACGACGACGTCGCGATGCCGGCGGTCCGGCGGTCCGGCGAGCGGGGAACGCGTGAAACCCTAGCGATGCACGCGACGTCTGGCCGTGGCAGAGCGATGCGCCCATGGGATCTGAGCTCATATGAGTGCCGCCGTGCGTGATGCGAGCGCAAACCCCGTGGCCGCGATCCGGATGGACGGGGCGCAGCTCGGTGTCGTGGCGTTGTGTGCAGCGAGCGACGCGAGGAGACAAGGTTTCTAACGTGCGCTCGGATGTGTCGTCGCTCCTGTGCCCAACGGTAGATTGTGCGCTGGTTGACCCCGATGCGGGCTGGGAGCTGAGCGGCGAAGAGGCCGTGCAGCGGGTTGATGGTCTCGCCGCCCAGATCACCGCAGCTGGTGTCGTACCGGGCGACGCGGTTGCGCTCGTTCTCGACCATGGGCCGGGCGCAGTGCTTGCGTTCCTCGCGGTGCTTCGCTGCAACGCAACCGCGATCCCACTGAATCCGCAGCTGCATTCGCATGAGATGGAGGCGCTGCTCGGCTCTCGGACGCCGGCGCTTGTGGTGCTCGGACAGGAGACTGGTTCACAAGGCGCGCAAGCGGCGAATGAGCTGCGCGTGCCGGCCGTCACGCTGGTCGCAGACCGCGACCCTCAGCTGCAGCATGCACCACCGGGGCACATCGATCGGTTGCCCGACCCAGACGCAGAGGCAGTCGCGCTGCTGCTGCACACGAGCGGCACTACCGGCCGCCCGAAAGCCGTGCCGCTTCGGCAGCGCAACCTCACCGCATCCGCACGCGAGATTGCCCGCGGCTATGGGCTTTGCGCCGACGACGTTTCGTATTGCCTGATGCCCCTGTTTCACGTCCACGGACTGGTCGCCTCGACGCTCGCTGCGCTTGGCGCCGGCGGCGCCGTCGTCGTCCCTCGACGCATCCGACCGAGCGCTGTGTGGCAGCACGGACGCGCTCACGGTGTCACCTGGTTCTCGGCGGTTCCCACGATCCTGGCTAAGCTGCCACCTCGTCCTCAAACCGAAGGCGACCGCCTACGGTTCGTACGCTCCTGCTCATCGGCGCTGGCCCCCTCGTTGTGGACGGCGCTCGAAGAGCGACTGGGCGTTCCGATCGTCGAGGCCTATGGGATGACCGAGGCTTCCCATCAGATGACGACCAACCCACTGCCACCGCGCGAGCGCCGGCCCGGGACGGTGGGCACACCGGCGGGCGCGGACGTACGCATACTCGATGCCGACTGGGAGGTCGTGCCGGCCGGCACCGCCGGCGAGGTGGCGGTGCACGGTCCCGGAGTCGTCGACGGGTACCTCGACAACGACGAAGCCAATGCCGTCTCGTTTCGCGACGGGTGGTTCCGGACCGGGGATCTGGGACGCCTGTCGCCCGACGGGTATCTCAGCCTTGAGGGTCGTCTCAAGGAGCTCATCAACCGCGGCGGCGAGAAGATCGCCCCACGAGAGATCGACGAGGCGCTCCTTGCTCACCCGGCGGTGCTCGAAGCGGTCGCGTTCGGGCGCCCGGACCCCAAGTGGGGCGAGGTGGTTGAGGCGGTCGTCGTGCTCGGCACGCCGGTCACGTCTGATGCGCTGCGAGAGCATTGCAGGGAGCGGCTCGCAGTATTCAAGGTGCCTCGAACAGTGCACATCGTTGAACAGATCCCAAAGGGAGCCACCGGGAAGATCCAGCGGCGGATGGTCGCCGACACCTTGGGGACATGAGGATCGCGGTTGTCGGAGCCGGCGCGATCGGAGCGTTCGTCGGCGCGTGCCTGGCACGTGGCGGTACCGAAACACACCTGTTGGCACGGGGGCCGCACCTCGCAGCGATGCGCCGCGACGGTCTGCAGGTGCTCACAGACGCAGAGACCTGGTCGGTGCGCATTCCATGCACCGATAACCCGCGAGACATCGGACCGGTCGACTGCGTGATTCTCGGACTGAAGGCCTACGCATACGCGAGCGCCGGAGAGCTGCTGCGGCCGCTGTTGGCAGCTGACACCGCGGTTGTGCCAGCACAGAACGGGATCCCCTGGTGGTATTTCCACGAGCACGGCGGCCCGTATGATGGTCGGCGCATCGAGAGCGTCGACCCTGGCGGCGCTGTGAGCGCTGCGATCCCACCCGAGCGGGTGATCGGATGCGTTGTCTACCCAGCTGTGGTCCTCGAGGCGCCGGGCGTCATTCGCCACATCGAAGGGCGCCGGTTCGCGATCGGCGAACCATCCGGCGCGGTAACCGAGCGCTGTCGCTCGCTGAGGCAGGCGATGACGGCCGGCGGGCTGAAGTGCCCGATCGAAGAGAGACTGCGCGAGCAGATCTGGGTGAAGCTGATGGGAAACGCCGCGTTCAATCCGCTCAGCGCGTTGACCGGAGCGACGATGGCCGAGATCTGCCGCTTCCAGCCAACACGAGCGCTGGCTGCTCAGATGATGGAGGAGGTTGTCGCCGTGGCCACGAGCCTGGACTGCGACGTGCCGGTCTCGATCGAACGACGACTTGAGGGCGCAGAGCGCGTCGGCGATCACCGCACATCGACGCTCCAGGACCTCGAGGCCGGCAAGCGACTCGAGCTGGAGGCGTTGCTGGGCGCGGTCTTGGAACTGGCCGAGCTCACGGGGATCGAAGTGCCTCACCTACGGGAGATCTACGCAATCGTCTCGCTGCTCGACGGCGTCCGAGCGGGCGTGAGCGCGGGCAACCGTCGGTCATCGGTCATTGGCGATTCAGGTTCGGAGAGCACCAGTAAGTAACCATTGGTGTTTGGGCGTGTCACGTAGCAGGCCTTGACACTGCATTCAAATCGGGATAGCGTCGGCCTCCGGAAATGCTGCTGCGGGGGCTGTGCGACGTGAGCCCAGCACCGGAGCCAACGATATTCATTCGCTGCGAGAACAGTGGGGCGCCCGAGGGCGCGGGGCGTCGTTTCGGCGCCCTCGGGGCCACCGCGCCGGGCGATGCGGTGCACGGCACCGGCGCGGTCTGGCGGGCAATCAGTCGCGCGCAGGGTTTACGCGCGTCGTTTGCCTCCTCGGGTGTCACGGTCACCGCGGGATCGTCCCGGCTCGGTATCGACCTACAGGCCGTCGGCATCGGCCGCGCTGGTTGTGCCCTCCGCCCGAGGTTCGGGCGCGTAGTGCCAGAAGCCGGGGATCGCGGTCGCGAGCGCCGCACACGCGCCGACGCACGCCAGCCCGCCGGCGACCACTGATTGACGCACGCCAAACAGAGACGCCGTCAGCCCTGCGCGTGCGTTGCCGAGCGTGGGGCCCGAGGACCACGAAAGCATCTCGATGCCGGCGAGGCGGCCGCGGAGGTGGGCGGGGATCGTCTCGTTCCAGATCGTCGCGCGGAAGATGCCCGAGATCGAGTCTGCGCCGCCCGCGAGCGCTAGGCAGATGACCCCCAGCGCCACCGATCCGGCGAGGCCAAACAATGCGACGCCCAGGCCCCAGCCAATCGCCGCGATCACAACCGCCCGGCCGTGACGACGAACATGGCGGGTCCACCCCGAGGTGAGCGCCGCGAGCAGCGAGCCGATCGCCGGCGCGGCGAACAGAAGGCCGGCCGTCGAAGCACCGCCGTGCCCCGCCGCGATTGCGGGCAGCACGGCGAACGGAATCGCCAGCAGCATCGCAGCGATATCGACAACGTAGGTGCCGACGAGCTCCGGGCGCGAGCGAGCGTAGCGAGCGCCCTCGAGAATCGCTCCCAGATCTAGCAATCGCGCTGATTCCCCGCGCTGCGGACTTGCTGCCCCCTTGGCGGTGGCCGGTGGCCGCAGCCGCGTGATCAACGCAAACGACACCATGAAGCAGGCAGCGTCGACGACGTACGTCGAGCGGTACCCGGCGAGCGCGATCAGGACGCCTCCCAGAGCGGGACCGGCTATCTGGGCGACATTGAACGCAACGAATTCGATCGCCGCGGCCGCCTTCAGCTCCTCCCGCCCCACGAGCGTCGGAATCAGCGCATCCTGCGGCGGTCGCCGGACGGCATCGCATCCGGCCAGAAACAAGGCCGGCGAACAGGACCCACACCCGCGGATGGGTCAATGACGCGTTGGCGACTAGCCCCGCGGATGCGCCCGTGGCCAGGAAATCCGCGACGAGCAGGAGCTTGCGGCGGTCAACCGTATCCGCGAGCGCCCCGGCGATCAGCGCCAGCGCCAGGATCGGCACGAGCTCGGCCAGACCGAGCAGCCCGACCGCGAACGTCGAGCGCGTCAGGTTGTAGACCTGCAGCGGAAGCGCTACGAACGTCACCATTGACCCCACGAGCGAGACCGAGACCGCGCCCATCAAGAGCCGCAGCTGTGAGCGCCGGCGCAGTAGCCCCAGGTCGAGCGCGACGGCTGCGAGCAGGGAGCGCAGACGGGCCACGATCGTGACAGGCTCGCACAGCTCGCATCCCGCTACTTTCATCGCGCTTGCGAGATGTCGATCGCCTTCGCCGACACGGCGAGCGTCCAGGAGCCATGGCCCGATCGGTACTCCAGGTCGGCCGGTACCGCGTGGGCTGGTGTGTCGTTGTGGGTCGGGTAGCCCCCGCGGCTTGACATCGTCCTTCCCAGCCCGCGACGCTCCCAGCTTCGACGCGCAAGACTCCATCCGGCAGCAATCCGCCGACTTCCCTGTGGGCCTTGCACTCTCCAACGGGAACTGCTGCTTGCTGCTACACAGCCGGGCTTGCTTCGGAGAGGAAATCGAGAACCAGTCGGGAGAAGCTGGCTGGAGCGATCTCAAGCGTGCTCAGCGCGTCAGGAGCAGCCATAACGGGATCTTGGGCGTCGGGGACATCTCAGGACGTCTGACCACGGAGCAAGCTCGCCGCGGGGTGTCGCCTCGCCGAACCCTGGAAGGTCCATCGCGATCACGCGATAGCCGGCATCCGCGATCACCGAGGACTGCTCCGCCCACATCGTCCGGTCCGCCACCCCGGCATGACGGAGGACGACGGCGGAACCCAATCCAATGTCATCGTTCGGCAAAGACACGTGGTGCAGTATCGCTCACGCTCTCAACTCCGAGTGCGGGCCACGCTCCGCTGCAGAAGCTCGTGGCACGTCGGCGTGGCGCACTACGGATTGGGGTTGCGGCGAGTTTCCGATGCGGCTGGCGGCAGCGTGCCGATGGCATAGCGCCCGGGTGCGCGTACGGTGGTGTTGACCTGAGGATGTGAGCGGGTGTCGGACCGTATCTCGTACATACACGGAAGCTCGATGACCTCTCTCATCGGGGAGACGATCGGCGCGAACTTCGACCGAATTGCCGGCTCTTATCCGGAGCGGGACGTGTTGGTCGTCCGCCACCAGAATGTGCGTTGGACGTACGCCGAGTTCGCCGCTCGTGTCGATCGGCTCGCGCGCGCGCTTGTAGCGACCGGGATGCGGCCTGGAGATCGCTTGGGGATTTGGGCGCCTAATTGCGCCGAGTGGTTACTGGTCCAGTACGCCTCTGCCAAGGCAGGGGTGATCTTGGTCAACGTCAATCCGGCCTACCGGACCTCGGAGCTCGAGTACGTCCTCAACCAGTCTGGTTGCCGCGTACTGATCGCCGCCCGTGCGTTTAAGAGCTCGGACTACGTGGCGATGGTCGATGACGTTGCTCCACGATGCCGCACGCTAGAGCGCGCGGTGTTCCTGGACTCAGCCGATTGGGAGGAGCTGCTGGCAGCGGGCGACCGTGAGCTCTCGCTGCCCGCGGGGCTGCAGTTCGACGATCCGATCAACATCCAGTACACCAGCGGCACTACCGGCTTCCCCAAGGGAGCGACGCTCACTCATCACAACATCCTCAACAATGGCTTCTTCATCGGCGAGACCTGCCGATACACGTCCGAGGACCGAGTCTGCATTCCGGTGCCGTTCTACCACTGCTTTGGGATGGTGCTCGGCAATCTCGCGTGCACCACGCATGGAGCGTGCGTGGTCATTCCGGCGCCGTCATTCGAGCCACTCGCGACGCTTTACGCCGTTCAGGACGAGCGCTGCTCCTCGCTCTACGGCGTGCCGACGATGTTCATCTCCGAGCTTGACCTGCCCGAGTTCGACGAGTTCGACCTCACGTCACTACGAACCGGGATCATGGCTGGCTCTCCCTGTCCGGTGGAGGTGATGCGCAGAGTGATCGATCGCATGCACATGCCTGAGGTGACGATCTGCTACGGCATGACCGAGACCTCACCCGTTTCGACGCAAACGAGCGCCGATGACGACATAGATCACCGCACCTCCACGGTCGGGCGGGTGCACCCGCACGTCGAAATCAAGATAATCGATCCGACCAGTGGAGCGTGCGTGAAGCCCGGCGTATCTGGTGAGCTGTGCACTCGGGGCTACAGCGTAATGCTCGGCTACTGGAATGATCCCGAGCAGACCGCCATAGCAATCGACCAGGCCGGTTGGATGCACACCGGCGATCTCGCGACGATGGACCAGGACGGCTACCTCAACATAGTCGGCCGGTCGAAGGACATGATCATTCGCGGCGGGGAGAACATCTATCCCCGCGAGATCGAGGAGTTCCTCTACACCAACCCCGAGATCAGAGACGTACAGGTGGTTGGGGTTCCGGACGTCCGCTATGGCGAGGAGATCGCCGCGTTCGTGGTCGCCCGGACGCCGAGCACGTTCGACCCCGAAGCGGTGCGCGAGTTCTGTCGCGGCAAGATCGCGCACTACAAGATCCCGCGCTACGTGATCCCCGTCGAAGACTTCCCGATGACTGTCACCGGCAAGGTCCAGAAATTCAAGCTGCGCGAGCAGGCAATCGAGTGGTTCGACCTGCACAGCGCGATCGTGGATACGGCATAGACGTCAGTCGGGTTTGGCGTCGCGTGGCGGTCGCGATGCATTCTCGTCGGTCTGTCCTGCTGCCAATGACGACGTGTGGGCCGAGATGGTCCAGGTCCAGGTTAAACGCTTCCGGTCGGATTCTCGGGGCACGCCCAGGAGCGACGCGGAACATCGCGAAGTCGACTCGCGACACGTAACTGTCGGGCGCGGATATGCCGGAAAGGTCACAGGGACGCTCCCCCCGAGCGAACAGACCGATACGTTCGCGGCCATCCTGATCCCACCGGGGATTGAGCAGCGCGAGCGAGCGAGCGCCGGTGACCTCGCGGTCACGCTGCTTGAGCCTGGGACCTTGACCCGGGCGAACCGGTGGCTTGTGATCTTGTAGATGTATCCATGACTGCTGCCCTTCGAGTCGTTGTAGAAACCGACCGCGACCCTCCGGTCGTTGACCCCGACTGCAAGGCCCGCTGCCGGGCCTCCTCTGGCGCAAGAACACGATGTCCGATCGCTATGTCGCACCTCCTCTCGACAACATGCGGGGCGAAGGAGGTATCGATGGGCAACCGCAGATCGATCGGCAGCGAGCGCTGGCAGCGCCGCGAGCGCGACCGCCAGCGACTCAGGGCTGGCGGCCGAGCAGCTGCTCAGCAGACGGGTAGAAGCGAGGGTCACGGTACGTTCCCGCAACTGACTTTCCGCGTCCGGAGGTTGACCTGCGGGGACGGGAGCTTGAGTTAGCGGGGTCAGCCGCCGGTGATGCCTGGACGGAGGGAATCGTAATCCAACCGACCGGCGAAGTGGAGATGGCGCTCTCGAGTCCCGGCGAGTTCCAGCGCCCCGAGCTCGGCGTCTCGCAGTTACCGCAGCATCTGACTCCGCTGGCGGACATCGCTCTGCAGCCGAGCATCGATCAGGCTGTCGAGGCGGTGCGCGAGTTCTTGGGTATGGACATCGCCTATGCCACCGAGATCGTCGGCGGCGATCACCATCTGCGTGTGCTGCAAGGCGACGGGGAGTCCTTTCACGCTCGCGTGGGACTGTCCTTGCCGGCGGAGCAGACCTACTGTGACCGCGTGCTCGGGGGCCGGCTCCCGAACGTGATCCCCGACGTGCAGGGCGAGCCCCGCGCCGCCGACCTGCCGATCACGAGGGTAATGGGCATCGGTGCGTTTACGTCGGTCCCGCTGACTTTCTCGGACGGGCGCGTCTACGGAACTTTGTGCACGGTCAGCCATAGCGCCAAACCTTCACTTGGCTATCGAGAACTGCAATTCCTGCACGTCTTCGCGCGGATGATCGTTGATCAGATCGAGCGCGAGGAGATCAAGGACTCCGTCCGCGAACTCGAGCTTCAAGCCGCGGTCGCCAAGACCCTGGTCGCCTCAGTCCAAGCACGGGATGCCTACACCGGCGAGCACTCCCAAGCGGTGGTCAAGCAGGCCGGGGCAGTCGCGCGACATCTCGCGCTCAACGACCGAGAGGTCGCCGATGTCGAACAGGTCGCGCTGCTGCACGACATCGGAAAGATCGCGATCCCCGACGCGATCCTGCAAAGCGCGGACCGCTAACCGGCGCGGAATGGAAGATCATGCGCACCCACCCGATCAGCAGCGAACGGCTGATCCGAGACGTGCCGGGACTCGCGCGCCTAGCCCCCGCGATCCGCGCCGAACACGAACGCTGGGACGGCACCGGATACCCTGACGGACTGGCGGGCGACCAGATTCCGATCGCCAGCCGAATCACCTTCGTCTGCGACGCCTACCACGCCATGACCACCGACCGACCCTACCGCCAAGCGCTCCCAGCAGCCGAGGCACAAGCACAGATCTCCGCGGGCATCGCCACCCAGTTCTGCCCGACCGCCGCCCAAGCGCTGCTTCACCTACTCATAGAGTCCTAGCTCCGAGCGGGCTGGCGGGCAGCAGCGCGTATTGCTGCTTTTCCCGCCTCTCCGCTGCGTTGCCAGAGCAGACGTGGGGCCGAGCGAGAGACAAGGCCTCCCAGTTCGCTCAGAAAGAACAGCATGCGCCCGAGTTCGAGGACCGGGATCGGGATCTTTAAGGGAACGTAGTTCGCCGCCACAGCTTATGTGGGAACGGCCCGATGTTGGTCGCGGCCGCGCACGTGAGACTCGTGGGCTGTGATGGATCAGGGCAGCCCTGCGTCACGGTCCGAGCGGATGCAGTCAGACGATGACCATGGAGTCACGCGGCGTGTCGCGCTGGGCAGCGCAATGGGCACGGCGTTGGCGCTCCAACTGTCCCGGGGTGTCGCCGACGCCAGCTCGGGTCGCATCCAGGGGCGCGTAGGAAACCTACAGACCGGTGAGCTTGGCAGCGGCGGCCGGCCGATGCGGCTCGCTTCTGTGGCCGCGCTCGCCAAGCTGATCGGCAACGGGGAGCCGGTTGCGATCCTCGACCTAGCGGCAGTCGATCACAACTGCAGCCGGCTGGCTGCCTGGAGCGCGAGCAACAGGATCGCGTGGCGGCCGGCATTCAAGACGCTGCGATCGCCCGAGCTGCTCGAATATGTGCTCGCCAAGCTCGACCGGCCTCGGGTCATGATCCACCACCTTCGCGACTTGCCCCAGGCGCTGCCTCATGTGCCGGCGGAGACCGATTTCCTGATGGGGTATCCCCCGACGCTCGGGGAGCTGCGTCATTACGTGAGCTCTCCCCCAGCGCGCGGCGAGCCGCGTTACAAGCTCCGGATCAACGTCGACGGATTGCAGCTGCTGCGCGCGTTGGACGAGCTCTCTAAGCACACGCCGCGCAAGCTGCCGATCGACGTCGTGCTCGAGATCTACAACGGCATCCCGCGCGGAGGTTTCGATCCGAGCGCCGAGCTGACCGAGGCGCTGAACGTGCTGCGCTCGGCGCGAGGTCGACTGCGCCTCAGCGCCCTCCTCTGCTATGACGCGCTCGCCGCCGCGACCAGCGATGACGCCACGCGCAAGACCGCGGCTCAGTTCGCTCAAGAGAACCTCACGCTGGCCCACAAGTCGGTGATCGCCCAGGCGCACGAGTTCGTCGACCTCGCCACGCTCGTACGCAACGGACCGGGCTCCGCCAACTACTCAGACTGGGGGGGGACAACCGCGGCGAACGAGTTCTCCGCCGGGTCGGCGGTCCTGTTCGCTAACTATCTCGATCCCTACGACACCGCTGCCGGCCTGGCCAAGGCGCTCTACCTATGCGCTCCAGTGCTCCGGCTGCCCAAGACACCCTCCTGGGCAAGGGAGGCTTCCCGATCCCGGCAGGGACCGAGCTGGTGTTCATCAAGTCCGGGGGATGGCCGACCGGCAACAACCCCACGCTCTCGAAGCTAGTCTATCCCGCTGGACTGGGAGAGGAACCGATCTACGGCCGTGGCTCCAACGCGTCTGGCCTGATCGTCGGCCGCCGGGGCTCACTCGCGCTCGGTGACTACGTGGTCGAGACCGCGCAACAGGTGATGGAGGGCCAGGACTACTTCGGCGGGCTACACGCTGTCCGAGAAGAGAAAGTCCGCGCCCTATGGACAACCTTGTCCCGCTGGGTCGGTCGACGTGAAGAGCTGGCCTGAGGGCCAACTCGCGCGGATGTAGTCTGTCGAGAACGTTGACGAGTTCGACGCGACTGTCGTCAACTCCGGTCTGGGTGGCTCGACCATGACGCGAAGAGCACGCCCGTGCATGGGGCGACGCAATGCTGCCCGCCTCATTGGGCAGCTTGCCGGAAATCAGTGACATCCAGCCGCGCTATTTCGACGTCGACGAGCGCCTCACCAACATCACGCGGGCCGCTGGTCGCCACCCAGGAGGCCTGATCGCTGGGTAGCCGGATCAGATCAAGAGCCGCCCCCGCAAGGTCAGCGGCGTTATCGCCGCTGATCAGCTCAGCCGCGCAACGATCACTGAGGGGCTCGTCAGCACCTGGCTGTCCCGACGGGCTCTTGGGTGACCATCACCTGGCTCACTCTCAGCGGCTTCTCGAGCACGCCGTTGGGCGTGACCGACTGACCGGAAGACGAACTTCGGCAGCTTGACCGGCGTCCCACCTGCGGCCCTGATCGCCTTGGTCAGAGCGACAACGTGCTCGCCCTCCTGGCCTGCGATCATCGCCGCCAGCATCCTTGCCTCGCCCCTGAGGCCGACAGTCTGGCCTTGTTGGTGCAGAACTCGGTCTCCAGGTATTCGAGCGTGAGCGCGAAGTTGAGCGTGTCGATATCCCCGCCGCGGCTCCCGCGTCGTCTGCGCGATCGCACGCGAGTGCGGATGGTTGCGGCCCGCGGGCTGTTTGGCCGATACTGTGCGCGTGGGCCAGCAGGTCGCCGCCAAGGCTTTCAGCCGAGAAGACCGCCGGCAATATAGGCGAAAGGTCCGGGCTTGCCTCGATGTGTTTGCCCGGATGCTTTCCGAGGCAAAGTTTCATCCCGAGCGGCGGTCCTTCGGTCTGGAGATCGAGCTCAACCTCACCGATGACGCAGGCGAGCCGGCGCTGGTCAACGCCCCCGTGCTGGAGGCGATCGCCGATCCAGATTTCCAGACCGAGCTCGGGCAGTTCAACGTGGAGATCAACATTGCTCCCCGGCTGCTCGAGGGTGGGGTGTTCTCCGGCTTGGAGCGGGACGCGCGCGCCAGCCTCAACAGCGCTGAGGAGCGAGCCCGAACGGTCGGCGCGCACATGATGATAATTGGGATTCTCCCCACGGTCGGCGCGAAGCACCTGCACGCCGGGAGTTTCAGCGCGGATCCTCGCTATGCGTTGCTCAACGAGCAGATCTTCGCGGCGCGTGGCGAGGATCTGGAGATAGCGATCGTCGGGGTGGAGCGGCTGTCAACTTACGCAGAAACTATCGCACCGGAAGCTGCGTGCACTAGCGTCCAGCTTCATCAGCAGGTCGATCCCGAGGCGTTCGCCAGCCACTGGAACGCGGCGCAGGCGATCGCTGGCGTTCAGGTCGCGGTGGCTGCCAACTCGCCGTTCTTCTACGGCAAGGAGCTTTGGCGCGAGACCCGCATCGCTCTCTTTGAGCAGGCGACCGACACCCGTCCGGAGGAACTCAAGGTCCAGGGCGTGCGCCCGCGGGTGTGGTTTGGAGAACGCTGGATCACCTCGATCTTCGACCTCTTTGAGGAGAACGTGCGGTACTTCCCGGCGCTGCTGCCCGTGTGCGAGGACGAGGATCCGCTGGAGACCCTGGAGCGCGGGGACGTTCCCCGTCTCGGCGAGCTGCGTCTTCACAACGGCACGATCTATCGCTGGAACCGTCCAATCTACGACGTCGTACGCGACCAGCCCCACCTACGCGTGGAGAACCGAGTCCTCCCCGCCGGTCCCACGGTCGTCGACACCCTGGCGAATGCTGCCTTCTACTACGGCCTGCTTCGCGTCATCGCAGACGAGGAACGCCCGGTGTGGTCGCAGATGTCGTTCTCGGCCGCAGAGGAGAACTTTCACACGGGCGCTCGCAACGGAATCAATGCCCGCCTCTACTGGCCTGGGCTGGGCGAGGTACCGGCAGCCGAGCTTGTACTAAGGCGCCTGCTGCCGCTTGCTCATGAGGGCCTCGAGCGTAGCGGCCTTGATTCCGGCGACGCCGACCGCTTGCTCGGAATCATCGAGCGACGCTGCGTGATGCTGCGCAACGGCGCCTCGTGGCAGAGCGAGGTTTTTCATCACTTCTACCAGGACAGAGGAATGGACCGCCTAGAAGCCCTTCGGCAAATGACCAGGGTCTACCGCGAGCACATGCACAGCAACGAACCGGTCCACGACTGGCCGACCGGCTAATCCAAGGATCGCGACAACGCCGGTGCTGTGGGCGAAGAGGCAGCGATGAACCGGATCGATCTCGAGCCGGTCGATCGCGTCGAGGTCACGGTCTTGATGGACAACGTAACCGACCCGCTGCTGGTCGATCAGGAGGCGGTTACGCGCATGAACTGGCCCAAGGCGCTGGTGGGCGGCCTTCCGACCGCACGCGCGCGCGTTAGTCCCGATAGCGGCGTGCCCGACGCGCTGATCGCCGAGCCCGGCTTCTCGGCGCTGGTGCGGATCGAGAAGGATGGGCGGGAGCGAACGCTGTTGTTCGACACGGGCGCGTCTCCCAACGGGATGGTTGAGAACATGCGCCGGCTCGGGATCGAGGCGGCTGACGTGGAGGTGATCGTGCTCAGTCACGGGCACTGGGACCACGGCACGGGGATGGAAGGCGGTCCATCAGCTCGCCACGCGATTCCCGGACGCGTTCGTCATGAGCACGGTCGGCACCACGATCACGCTCTGATCCTTGGATAGCGGATGGCCAGCGTGGACGCGGCCGGTCAGACGAGCGTCGCTAACGTCCTAAGCGCTCCTGCCGGGCTCGACCACACAGGTGGGATCAAAGCCCGCTACCGCCTGATGTGGATAGCCGCGGGGATTGCTGAGGATGCGCGTCCCGCGTACCTCGAGGTCAGCGACCCGATGCGTGTGCCCGAAGATCCAGAGCGCGACCCGGTCGGCGCCCATGAGATCGGTCACATCGCTGGCGAACGCACCCGCGAGCGCGCGCAACTGCGGCACGGGCGGCCGCGTCCGGATCAACGGCGCATGGTGAGTCACGACGACGGTAGGACCGTCGTGGGGCTGCGCGAGTCGTTGCGCAAGCCATCGGCGACTGGAGAGATGAAGCATCCGCGTGTCGCGCGCGGCGAGCGCACGGGCCTTCGGGCCGAACTGGATCTGCTCGTAGTCGTTGACGACCCGCTCGCACAGCCGCATCGCCTCGGCGCGCCGCTCAGGACCGTCAAAGTCGAAATCGCTCCAGAGCGTACAACCCAGAAAGCGAGTCCCGCCGAGGATCACCTCGTCGTTCTCGAGCACGCGCACCGACGACCCAACGGCCGCGCGGCGCAGCTGATCGATCAGCTCGGGCATCGCGTGTCCGTAGAACTCGTGGTTGCCCGCGACGTAGAGCACCGGGCGGTCGCGCGCCCACCGGCGAGCCCAGTCCACGCCGCCCGTCCCGGTAGCGATGTCGCCCGCCAGGACGACAGCATCAGCGTCGACACAACGCGGCACGAACCCCCCACGTTCGAGGTGCAGGTCACTAAGTACGTGCAAGCGCACGCCCTACATAATGACCGGCGCTTTTGGCCGTTCGGACGCACTGTCGTCCCCCAGGAGTTATCAGCTTGAAGTTTGCGAGGCCGAGAGGTATGCCGATCATCGTCGTGTCAGTCGGTGAAGCCCGCCGACGGGGGCTCGCGACCCAAGTCTCGTTGTGAACCACGCTCGCATTCAACAGATGGTCGTCCACATCGGCGTCGCGGGACCGCTCCGGACGCCGCTGATCGGGCCGCCACGGCAGCTCTGATCGGATCGATGCCTCAAGCGTGAATCGGCTCGAGTAGCGTCTCGGTGACGCGGCTGACGACGATCTCGCCGCCTCCGATCGTGTCCGCGCGTTCGATCTCGAGGCTGCCGAGCTCGTCTCGTACGAACGACAGCGCGATCTCGTCTGAGGCGGTGGCGGTGGCGCGATCGCGAAACACGCTGACCGTCACGAGTTCGCCCGCCCCCGAGCTGAACACGAAGTAGGCAACGAACCCTTTCAATTCGGCCATTCGCTCTGCGAGATCGATAAGCGCTTCTCCGAGGTGTCATAGTCGCGCCATGCGTCGCCTGGTCGTCCCAATCATGTGCTTTGCCCTGCTGACGCTGACGCTGACACTGACGGCGTCGGTGGGTGCTAGGACGAAGCCCGAGTTGCCAACGATCGCCGGCTGCCAGGTCTTCCCGGCTGACAACCCGTGGAATCAGCGGGTCGACCGGCTTCCGGTGGCCCGGAACTCAGCACAGCTGATCGCCCGGATCGGGCTCAACGATCCTGTGCACCCTGACTTCGGCACCGTCTATGACGGCGCTCCGAACGGGATCCCCTATGAAGTTGTCTCGGGCCGGACGCGCCGGGTGCCCGTGAGCTTCCAGAGCGCGTCGGAATCGGACGGGCACGACTACCCGCTCCCGCGCGGCGTGGCGATCGAGGGCGGCTCCCGGTCCACCGGAGATCGCCACGTGATCGTCGTCGACCGCGACACCTGCACCGACTACGAGCTGTACGACGCCTACCCGCATGATCAAGGCCGGCGCTGGACGGCCGGCTCAGGCGCGATCTTCAACCTGCGTTCAGATCGGCTACGCGCAGCCGGCTGGACCTCGGCCGACGCGGCTGGCCTCCCGATCCTCCCTGGCCTGGCCCGCTACAGCGAGGTGGCGGCCGGCGCGATCGACCACGCGCTGCGGTTCACCGCTCCCTGCACGGGCACCCGCTACGTATACCCCGCCCGCCACGAGGCCGCCACCTGCTCAGGCCGGTTCGCGCCCCCGATGGGGCTGCGGATTCGGCTCAAGGCGAGCGTGAACATCTCCGGACTGCCCTATCAGGCGCGGGTGGTCGGCCAAGCGCTCAAGGTCTATGGACTGATTCTGGCCGACAACGGTTCTCCGTGGTACATCTCGGGCGCGCCGGATCCGCGCTGGAACAACTCGGCATTGCACGAACTCGATCGTCTGGCCGGTAGCGACTTCCAGGTCGTCGACACCAGCTCGCTTCCGCATCCCGGTCTGTGAACAAGGGGTCTCGCGCCGCTCGCGGCGGGGCGAGACCGTGGCTCCCGCGGACTCTCTCGTCATGCGCGCGGGTGCCTTACCAAGGGCCAAGCAAGGGCCAAGGCCTTGTGGAATCGCTTCTACCCACGCTGCACGGGGCTTTGTGGCCCCAGGCAATGTGGCTCCGCTCGACTCGGCGTCAGCCGGGGATGTAGGCGAACGTGTCGGGGTCTGGGCCGGTGCGGCCGCTTTTCCCCTTGTCGAGCGCGGCGATCTTCGCGACGTCATCGGGATCGAGCTCGAAGTCGAAGAGCTCAAAGTTCTCCTTGATCCGTGCGGGAGTCGTGGACTTCGGGAAGACAATGGCGCCGCGTTGGATGTGCCAGCGCAGGACGGCCTGCGCAGGTGACTTGCCGAGCTTGTCGGCAATGGCCGTGATCGCGGGGTCGTCGAGGACGCGGCCTTGCGCGATCGGCGACCACGCTTCGGTCGCAATCTCGTGCGCCTCGCCGTAGGAGCGGACATGATCGTTGAGGAAATAGGGATGCAGCTCGATCTGATTGACCGCCGGCGCTACGTCGGTCGCGGCCGCCAGGCGTTGGAGATGATCGATCTGGAAGTTCGAGACGCCGATCGAGCGCGCGCGGCCATCCTGTTTGAACTCCTCAAGCGTCTTCCATGTCGAGACGAAATCGCCGCCGTATAGCTTCGGCAGCGGCCAGTGGATGAGGAACATGTCAACGTAGTCGAAGCCCAGCTCAGAGAGGGTCTGCTCGAACGCCCGGCGGGCATCGTCGGGCCGGTGAAAGCCGTTGCTCAGCTTGCTGGTGATGAAGACCTCAGCCCGGTGCAGGCCGGAAGCGCGGACGGCCTCCCCAACCCCTCGCTCGTTGCCGTACATCTCTGCCGTGTCGATATGCCGGTAGCCGACCTCCAGCGCGGTACTCACTGCCCGTGCTGTGTCCTCGGGCGGAATCTGGAAGACGCCGAACCCGAGCTGCGGGATCGCGTGACCGTCATTGAGGTCGAGGGTGGGAATCGTGCTGGAAATCGTGCTCATGTGTAGTGCCCTTCGCTTGGTTGACGTGTCCCGTCTCGCTGTCTCGGTCGTGAGCCGACGTTCACAGTCTGGACGCCGCGGGTCATAACTTCAAATCATCGTCTTGGTAGTTCTATAGTTCTAGCCTATGGACCCGAGGCGCGTTCTTACCTTCCGTGCCGTTGCGCGCCAGCGCTCGTTCTCCCGGGCCGCTCGCGACCTCGCGCTGTCCCAGCCCTCGGTCTCAAACCAGGTCGCGCAATTGGAGCGCGAAATCGGCACGCGGCTCCTCGAGCGCCGGCCTGGCGGCCTCAGGCTCACCCGCGAGGGAGAAATCCTGCTTGAGCATGCCGACGCCATCGCCGAGCGCTTCCAGCTCGCCGACGCGCAACTTGCCGCCGCCGCCGAAGGTCAGCGGACGCGACTGCGCATCGGAGCGCTTCCGACCGCGCTCGCCGGGTTCGTTCCCGCCGCGATCGCACGCCTGCGACTCCAACATCCAGACATCAAGGTCACCTTCGACGAGGGAACGTCTGAACAGCTGAAAACGATGGCTTGCACTGGCCCCGGCGCGATGGCTTGAAGTGGCCCCACTTC
>CALAQT010000218.1 GCA_937888775.1 uncultured Actinomycetes bacterium
CGTTGCGGAAGGCGCCGGCACCCGCACCAGCGCCGCCCGTGTCGGCGCCCCCGACCCCGGCCCCGGCCACCGTCCCGGCGCCTTCCGCAACGGTTCCCGCGGCCGATAGGCCCTTGCAGACAAGCGTCTTGCCGACCCCGAGGATCGCGCCGCCGACGCCACTGAGAATTCCGAGTCCCGACGACAGCACGCCGGCGTTCGCGGACGCCGGCGCGGACAGGGCGAGGGTCACCGCGAGCCCGATCGCGACGAGCGCGCTAACGAACCGATGCATCGCCAGGTCCCGGGAAGCTCAGCTGAGAGCGCAGATCAGCGAGCGACTCGTCCGCCGACGGCGCGCCGCCCGTGATCGCGCTGACGCGCCAGCCACCGTTCTGCCAGACGAGCGACACGCGCTCGACCGCCCACAGTGCCTCCTGTGCGTTGGTCGCGTAGATCCAGCTCTCGAGCACGATGACCTGAGCGCCCGTCGGCGAGTAGACGACGGGATCCGTCGAGATCGCGACCCGCCGCAGCGGCGCCCCGCCAGACCGCTCCAACGCGATCACCGCCCCGGCATGAGCTGTGATCGCACGCGCCTCGCCGTCCGTCGAGACGAGCGATGCGACTGTCGATGTCCAGACGGCGTCGAGCGTGTCCATGGCGCGCTCGATCTCGAGCAGATAGTGCGCGGCCGCCGCGTCAGCCCCGGCTTCGCTGTGAGCGAAACCGACGCTCACGCCGTCGATGACGCGTAGCGGACCCGGCACGACCGGGGCCTCCCCCCCGGCGACCGTCGAACGTCCGGCAAGGAAGGCGATGAACAGGATCAGGACCGCCGCCACCGCGAGCGCGGAGCGGGGCGCGACCCGAGTCTGGGCAAGCATCTAGCCCAGCCCGAACGCGAAGTTGAGGATCGTCGCGGCCGACCCGACCAGAAACGCCACCGCGAGCGACGTGACCATCCCGAGCTTCCCGCCGACGGCGGTGGACTCGTTGCCGACGCGCCCGCCGATCGCCCAGGTGGCGGCGCCGAGCAGGAAGCCGGCGGCCGCCGCCATCAGCGCGTAGACAGCGAACACATTGATCGCCTGCTGGATCCCATGCGTGCCTGGCGCATTGGTATTGGGCGTCACGTGGAACGTGTAGCCCGCGGCGGCGATGAGTAAGGACGTCAAGGGGTCTTCCCTTCCAAGTAGTGGCGGTTGCCGGGTGGATACTAACGCCTAAAATGCATAAGATACAAATCTATGCGTTCTGTTCTACGGCAAATGCCAGCGCTGACGGCAGCTTTCGTGGTCGCGTTGCTTGCGGGATGCGGCTCACACGCAAGGCACACCACCGGGCCGGCACTCGCTCATCTCACCCGCGGCGAGAAGAGCCCGGCTCTCGGGAACGCGACGATGCCGTCCCGGATGCCGACCCAGGGATCAGACGGCACTGGCTCGGAGGACGACGACGATGAACCCCACGCGGCCGCGTCGCAGGTGTCCTCGGCTCGGTCCGTGGCGAGAGCCTTCTTCAGCTCGTACCTCGCGTATCTCTACGGCCGACTTCCGCCGGCCCGCGTGGCCGCAGTCGATCGAGGCCTCCGCTGGCAACTCGAGCGCAAACACGCGACCACAACGCCCGCCGAACGCGCGTCGCGTCCCCGAGTCGCGCGCCTCTCCACGACCTCTTCTGGTCCGCCGGTTAGCGTGGTCGCGGTCGCCATCGTTACCGCCGGCCCCGGCCCAGCATCACGCCTGACCGCGACGCTAGAGCCGCACCGCCGCAGATGGCTCGTCGTCGCAGTCGCTTGGTAGCCAACGATGCGCCGCTGGCTGCTGCTCATCGCGACCCCGGTGCTCAGCACCTTCCTCGGCGCGACAGCGATCGCGGTCGTCGCCGCCATATCCGCGAATGCATGCTCACCGGCCGCAGGAGGCACCGGCGACCAACCGTCGGCCGCCGGGATCCGCGGGATCCCCGCTCAGCTCCTCCCGATCTACGAGCAGGTCGGCGCCCACTACGACATCCCATGGGAGGTGCTGGCGGGCATCGGCACGGAAGAGTGCGCACAGGGACGGCTCCCGGACCCCTCGTGCACCCTACAGCCCGGCGCCACAGGCCCCGGGGTCGCGAACTCCGCCGGCGCCTCAGGCCTGATGCAGATCGGAATCGGCGGAGCGGCCGGCGACGCCTACGACCCGCTCCGCCAGTACCTGCCGAACCCCTGGCTCGGGCCACACGACCCGACCACCGCCGTCGAGCTCGCCGCGCTCGTCCTGATCAAGGACAAGGGCGCCCCCACCGGCCAGCCGATCGACGCCTACCTCCCCTACGCGGCCGCCTACAACGGGACCGGCCCCGCCGCGCAGGCCTACGCGGCGCGCGTCATCGCCGACGCCCACAGCTACCAGGGGAGCGGACATACGACCTTCGCCGCGACCGCCGGATGCGCGGCAGCCACCGTCAGCTCTGCCGGATACATGAACCCGTTCGCGCACGCACAGGTCAACGTCTCGCGGATCGACCAAGGCGTCGACTATGGCGGCACCGGCCCGATCGACGCGCTCGGCCCGGGCCGCGTCGTGCTGACCAGCACCACGGACACAGGCTGGGGCAACGGCGACGGCTGGGTCTCGTACCAGCTCACCGGCGGCTCCTACGCCGGCGACTACATCTACGTCGCCGAAGGCATCACACCAACCGTCCGCCAGAACCAGACCATCACGGCAG
The DNA here is from genome assembly GCA_937888775.1 of uncultured Actinomycetes bacterium. The sequence goes on from CALAQT010000218.1 coordinate 2,701, forward strand.
GCCAGCAAATCGGCACGTTCAACGGCCACTCGATCGAAATCGGCTTCGCGCTCGGCCAAGACGACCTCGCGCTCGCACACAGCGTCTACCACGAAGGCGACGACACCGCCGCCGGACGAGCGATGAACACGCTGCTTACCTCCCTCGGAGCGGCCGGAGGACACCAAGACATGACCAGCTGCAGCGGCCGGTGCCCGATCGTGGGCGGCCCGCTGCCGAACACGCTGTAGTCGCCGTCCAAGCCTCACTCCCTCAGGCACACCGAATCCGCCTCCACAGCGCGAATGCGCCCTGCTACCGGCGGACACGCGCGTCGACGGTAGCAGGGCTCGCGATGCGCGTGCGGATCGGCACGATACCGTGCAGCGCTTACCGTCGTCGGTCGGCTGGCTAGCGCCGTTGGGGCGCACGCTTTGGGCGATTCCATAAGTCCGCTCCCGCGCCGCGACAGGTGGATCCGGACGAACGCTATGAGCAGTCGCGAAGGCCGGGCTCCACGCGCACGATCTCGGCAGGACGACGGTCAGCTCTGCTTGGACAGTTCTGCCTCTAGGAGCTTCCGACTCATCCAGCGGAGGCCCGGCAGTACCTCGTAAACCCTCCGGACGTCGTCCCAGGTGTCCTGTGCGAGCGGGTCCGCGTCGGGATCGAGGTGGGCGATCGAGTTGCGCAACCTACTCCGGATGTCATCGAAGGCAACACGGAATTTCTTCCCTGCATAAGGTCGAAGCGATGCTGCCAGAGCCTCGATCTCTCGCGGATGACCGAGGTTCGTCACATCCGCCGGAACGCGCTCGGACAGCTCGTTGACCGCCTCACCGGCGGCGAGCCGCTCCCTTCGTCGCTGGGAACGAAGCGCCCAAACCCCTTCTGCGACCTTGTAAAGCGAGAGCGCTCGCCATAGCGGCTCGGCTGAGCTGAGCCCTTCGCGGTAGGCAGCGAGCAGAAGACGGTGCTCCGGCGTGCTGACGCCGCTGGTATCGCTGAAGCCCTTGACCGCGCCCACCACGGTGGTTTCGAAACTCACGGTCCCGGTCGCCAGTTCCTCGATCAACATCCCCGACGTCGTGATGGAGACGTCATGAAGATATGACCAGCGACTGAGGATCGGCATGACGAGATCGTGACCGCCTTGCGCCGCTCCTCTGAAGCGGCGCGCTCGGAGCTCGACGGACAAGTCGCGTAGACGATGGTCCGAATTCATGCGGACCACGACGCGTGGACCACCATCTCCGCCCTCGACCGGCGAGAAGTCGAGACGGAGTTCATGGACGTCAGGATTGACCGCGAGCAGACTGTCGCCGTTCTCCACCGCTGCCTGGAAGTCAACCGTTTCTTGCACCACGTTTCGGCCAGGGACGGCGAGCACAAATGTGACGCGGTACTGTCCGGGCCGGCCGATGGGGCCTGAGGTCAAGGAGTTCGTTGGGTCGCCTTCCGGAAATACCGGCTCGACGGTATAGGCGACTCGGTCGGTGACTAGAGGCCGACCTGATTGCTCGGGCGCGCCGAGCGGTCCGGACGGCTCTACCGATGGATACTTTGGGCGTGGCTGGCCCGCTGGCTTGGGGGCGGGTCTGCGGATGGTGCCTCCTTGAGTACCACGACGGCTAGCCCTCCGCCGCCTTCTGTTCTTAGCCATCGCCCCTCGGTTCGGCGCGTGCCTGCTTGGGACGAAGACCAGCAGGCCGCGGACGCGTCCGCTGGCTGCCGCTCCGTCGCCAACGCAGGCGCACGCCCGAAACTTCTCCTTTTTGGGCGATTCCGATCGTCCGCCGGCGCCCGGACATGGCCTGATCCCGGCGATCGCAACGTCGCCCTTGCACTCGCGAGCCAGCGGCCGCCCCGGCGACGAATGCGATCGTGC
>CALAQT010000219.1 GCA_937888775.1 uncultured Actinomycetes bacterium
TGGGCGACCGCCGGCTGCAGGCGGCCGGCTCGGCGTTGCGGAGGCGCGCTGGGTCTGAGCTGGTGCCCGAGTGGACTCCGTCGATGCCCCGGGCCGCGCCCGGGCGGCTGCCGGACACCGAGCGCGCCGGAGCGGCCGCCGTCTACCTGCCCTCGTGCCTGAATCGGATCTTCGGCAACGCCCGCGGAGAGCCGCCGGGCCCGACCGTGCCCCAGGCGCTGCTTGCGCTCTCGGCGCGCGCCGGGCTACCGCTGTGGATCCCGCCCGACGTCGCGGGCCACTGCTGCGCGACGCCGTGGAGCTCCAAGGGCTATCAGTCCGGGCGTGACCAGATGGCCGCCGGCACCGGGGCGGCGCTGCAGCGCTGGACCGAGAACGGCCGGCTGGTGGTCGTCACCGACGCCAGCTCGTGCGCGCAGGGCCTGACCGGCGAGCTGGAACTCGACGGCATCGAGGTGTTGGACTCGATCGACTGGGTTCACGATCGCCTACTGGAGCGGCTGGCGCCGCAGCGCAAGCTGCCCAGCCTGCTGGTGCATCCGACCTGTTCAGCAGCGCATCTGGGGCTTACCGGCAAGCTGGTGTCGATCGCCGAGTCGGTCGCCGACGAGGTGGTCATCCCCGTCTCGACCGGCTGCTGCGGGATGGGCGGGGACCGGGGCTGGCTTCATCCCGAGCTGCCCGCCTCGGCGTTGCGCGACACCACGCGAGAGCTGCAGGGCCGCGAGTTTGACGCCTGCGTGTAAAGCAACCGGACCTGCGAGCTGGCCCTGCGCGAACACACCGGACGGCCGTACCGATCCTTCGTGCTGATGCTCGAGGAGCTGACACGGCCATGAGCCGGCGCCCGTTCCAGCGGCGCCCGGGTTCGTGAGCGAGTCGGCCGGCACAGTCCGGCCGGCGGCCGGACTCTGCAACGTCTGCCGACACCAGCAACTCGTCAGGACCACGCGCGGCTCGGTCTTCTCCTTGTGCCGCCGGTCACGGGACGAGCCCGAGCGCTTTCCACGCTACCCGCAGCTGCCCGTCACCCGCTGCTCCGGATTTGCTGAAGCTGAATAGAGCTTCACTGCGGCGGCAGCGGGTCCAGCACGATCAGCCCGAGGTGATCGGACAGCACTTGGTGCGTCGCGGTGGGTATTGCTCCGCTAAGGGATTGCGGTTCGAACCGCTCAAGGGGGAGCCGCTGTGAGGAATCATCGAGTAGCCGCGTGCGTATCAACGGTCGCCACGATCATGGCTGCGCTCGTCGCCAGCGCGCCCGCGGGCGCGGCATCCGGGCCGGCGTCGACGGTCACGCTGCGCAACTCCGCTTCACCGGCAGCGGCCGACACTCCCCGCGTCGGCGCGGTGGCCGGCAGCAGCTCGATCGACTTCGAGGTCGAGCTCAAGCTCTCGGACCTTCCGGGTGCCCAGGCCTTCGCACAGGCCGTCTCCACGCCGGGGAGCACCACGTACGGCAAGTACCTCACGCCGGCGCAGTGGGAGCAGCGCTTCTCGCCCTCGGCGACCGATGTCCAGCGCGTGACGGCATTCCTCACGCGAAGTCGAGGGCTGACTACGCCAACTCGATCACACCCGGCGATGGGTACTTCTACTCGACGCGGATCATCGACTACGAGGGCCAGGAGATGTTCTGCACCGACAATGGAACCTGCACCACGCAAGACGTCGCGCTGTCCACGGCCCCCGGCTTCGACAGCATGACGGGGCTCGGCGCCCCCAACGGAGACTTCGTCAACGAGTTGGCAAGTCGCTGAGTTCTCGTAAGCGGGCGCCGGCGACCAAGTGAGGTCAGGTCGCCGGCGGCCTCAGGTGGGTGACGCTGTAGCCGTGGCGTTCGGCGAGCCGGGCGGTGATCAGCGAACGGTGGCAAGCGGCGGGCTCGCTCTCTACGCATAGCAGCGCCCCGAGGCCTGAGCGGGCGTCGAGCTCGCAGATCAGCGGGCCCAGGTCGACGTGGTCCAGGATCTCGCTGGTGTAGCGCGCCACGTATTCCGGCGCCAGGAGCTCACGGGTCCGCTTGCCGACCCCTGTCCGGTCGTCCGCGCGGTACTGGAGGTGGCGCAGCTCGGTCGTGGGCGCGAGCTCGCGATGGTGGCTGTAAGCGATCCCGGCGCCGGCCAGCAGCCCCTGCAGCCGCAGTGAGTTGGCCCATGCATACTGGCTGCCGCGCACGCCCCGGCGCTGGCGCACGTCCACCAGCAGGTCGACGCCGGCCGCGAGCAACGTCTTGCTGAAGGTGACGGCGTCAAAGTCATAGACGCCGATCGTGGCGGTGACCGGCATCGCCCGATCCTGTCACGCCACTCGCGCCTGAAGCGTGCCCTCGCGCGCTCCCCGCTAGAGGTTCACGGCTACGTACTTGGTCTCCAGGTACTCCTCGATGCCCTCGGGTCCGCCCTCGCGGCCGATGCCCGACTGCTTGACCCCGCCGAACGGGGCGGCCGGGTTTGAGACCATGCCCTGGTTGAGGCCGATCATGCCGGTCTCGAGCTTCTCGACGACGCGCAGGGCTCGCTTGAGGTCGCGCGTGTAGACATAGGAGACGAGCCCGTACTGGGTGTCGTTTGCCGCCGCGATCGCCTCGTCCTCGTCGGCGAAGCCCTTGACGGGGGCGACCGGGCCGAAGATCTCCTCGGTGAGCAGCCGGGCGTCGTCGGGCACATCGGTGAGCACGGTCGGGTCATAGAAGTAGCCGGCACCGTCACGGGACTTTCCGCCGACGACCGCATGGGCGCCACGACCGACGGCATCCTCGACGAGCTCGGCCACCTTGCCGCGCTGGGTGTCATCGATCAGCGGGCCGACCTCGACGCCGTCCTCGGTGCCGCGTCCCACCTTCATCGCGCCCATCTTCTGGGCTAGCTTCTCCGCGAACTCCTCCGCGACCGATCCGGCCACGTGGAAGCGATTGGCGGCGGTGCAGGCCTCGCCGATGTTGCGCATCTTCGCGATCATCGCGCCCTGCACGGCCGCGTCGATGTCCGCGTCGTCAAAGACGATGAACGGCGCGTTGCCGCCAAGCTCCAGCGAGAGCCGCAGCAGGTTCTGCGACGCCTGCTCCATCAGCTTGCGCCCGACCTCGGTCGAGCCCGTGAACGACAGCTTGCGCAGGCGCGGGTCCGAGATCATCGGCCCCGTCGCCTCACCGGAGGAGGAGGCGGTGATCAGGTTGACCACGCCGGCGGGCAGCCCGGCCTCCTCCAGGATCTTGACCAGCGCCAGCATCGTCAGTGGCGTTTGCTGAGCGGGCTTGACGACCATCGTGCAGCCGGCCGCGATTGCCGGACCGATCTTGCGCGTGCCCATCGCCAGGGGGAAGTTCCAGGGAGTGATCAGCAGGCAGGGTCCCACCGGCTGCTTCATCGTCAGCAGCCGGCCGGCGCCGTTGGGGGACACGCCATAGCGCCCCTCAATCCGCACCGCCTGCTCGGAGAACCAGCGCAGGAACTCGGCGCCGTAGGCGATCTCCGCCTTTGCCTCCTTCAGCGGTTTGCCCATCTCCAGCGTCATCACGAGCGCCAGCTCGTCCTCGCGTGCGATGATCGCCTCAAACGCGCGGCGCAGGATCTCGCCGCGCTCACGGGGAGGATGCTGGGCGAACTCGGCGCCGGCGTCGACGGCGGCGTCCAGGGCGGCGCGGGCGTCGTCGACCGATGCGTCGGCAACCTCGCACAGCGACTCTCCCGTCGACGGGTCTTCGACGGCTACGGTGCCCTTGGCTCCGTCTCGCCATTCGCCGCCGATGTACAGCTGCTTGGGAACCTGGTCTAGGACTCGCTGCTCTTCTGAAGCTGAGATTGTGCTCATGTGCTGCAACCTACCCGACCCAGGTCCTCGTCAGCAGCGACGCCTCCGTCGGACAGTGAATACGCTGTGCGCGATGAGACGCCTGCTTGCCTCGGCCTGCCTCCCGATGGCACTGGCGTCGGCGGCCTGCGGCTCCAGCGCCACGAAGACGGTCACGGTCACGACGACCGGGGCGACGGCCGCTTCTACAGCCACGACCGCACCTTCGACCACGGCCGCCTCCACGGCTTCGCCGACCACGACGATCATCTCGTCTTCGACGACAAGCACCACCACGCCCACCCCGGCGACGTCGGTGCTTCATGTGTCGGCCTTCAAGTCCCCGTCGGGGAACATCGGCTGCATGATCGTCGCCGGCATCGCCCGCTGCGACATCAAGCGCAGATCCTGGTCACCACCGGCCAGACCGGCGAGCTGCCCGCCGGAGGTCGATTACGGCCAGGGTATGGAGGTGGGCGGCTCGGGAGCAGGCACGCTCGTGTGCGCCGGTGACACGACCCTCGATCCGACGGCCCCATCGCTCGCCTACGGCAGTGAAACGGTCATCGGCCGGTTTCAGTGCTCGAGTCGCAGATCAGGCCTGACCTGCACCGAGGTCGAGACCGGCCACGGCTTCTTCATCTCGATCCAGTCCTACCGGACGTTCTGAAAGACCGGCTCTCACCGGCGCGCGGCGGCCTGAACGCCGCGGGCACCGCGGGCGTTGACCGTTCGGTCCACGCGCGCGTCGCCCGCGACGTCAGAAGCAGCGTGCGTCAGATCAAGCGGCCGCCGAAGAGACGGCGGCGGGCTCGAGCGCGACCGCCAGCACCTCATCGATCGTCATCGCCATGTGGAACGTCATCGCTTCACGAACTTCCTCGGGGACGTCGTCGAGGTCACCGCGGTTTCGCTCGGGTAGGACCACATCCGTGAGCCCGGCCGCGTGGGCGGCGAGCACCTTCTGCTTGAGGCCGCCGATCGGCAGCACGCGACCCTGGAGCGTCACCTCACCGGTCATTCCGACGGTATGGCGCACGGGCCGCCCGCTGAGCAGCGAGGTCAGTGCCGTTACCATCGTCACGCCGGCGCTCGGGCCGTCCTTGGGGATCGCGCCCGCCGGCACGTGGACGTGGAATGAGCGGTCCTCGAACTGCGTGGGGTCGATATCCAGGTCGGCCGTGTGGCCTCGGACGTAGGAGAGTGCGATCTGCGCCGACTCCTTCATCACGTCGCCCAGCTGGCCGGTCAGCGTCAGCCCGGGCTTGCCCGGCATCGCCGTCGCCTCGACGAACAGCACGTCGCCGCCGGCGCCGGTGACCGCCAGTCCGGTCGCGACGCCCGGCACCGCGGTCCGAATCGCCGACTCCTGGAAGTGGCGCTGGCGCCCGAGCGCGTCGCGGATCTGCTCAAGGTCGATCACGACCGGGGCCGTGACCTTCTCCGCGGCGATCTTCGTCGCGGTCTTGCGCAGCAGCGTCCCGAGGTCGCGCTCGAGCTGGCGGACGCCGGCCTCACGCGTGTACTCGGTGGTGACGGTGTTCAGCATCTCGTCGGTGATCTCGACCTCACCGTCGCGCAGGCCGTTGCGCTCCAGCTGCCTCGGCCACAGATACCCACGGGCGATCGCTACCTTCTCCGAGGTGGTGTAGCCGTCGAAGCGGATCACCTCCATCCGGTCCAGCAGCGGTCCGGGGATACTGTCGGCCACGTTGGCGGTCGCGATGAACATCACGCCGCTCAGGTCGAGCTCCAGGTCGAGGTAATGATCGCGGAACGAATGGTTCTGGGCCGGATCGAGCACCTCGAGCAGGGCCGCGCTGGGGTCGCCGCGCCAGTCAGCGCCGACCTTGTCGACCTCGTCGAGCATGATCACCGGGTTCATCGTGCCGGCGTCGCGCAGAGCCCTGACCAGCCGCCCGGGGAGGGCGCCGATGTACGTGCGCCGATGACCGCGGATCTCGGCCTCGTCACGGACGCCGCCGAGCGACATGCGCACGAACTTGCGGCCGGTGGCCCGGGCGATTGACTCACCGATCGAGGTCTTGCCGGTGCCGGGAGGGCCGATCAGCGTCAGGATCGCTCCCGAGCGCTTGTCCTCGGTGATTCCGCGGTCGACGCGCAGCTTCTTGACCGCGATGTACTCGACGATCCGGTCCTTGACGTCCTCCAGCCCGGCGTGGTCCTCGTCCAGGACGGTGCGGGCGTTGACAGGGTCCAGCCGCTCCTCGGAGTTCTTAGACCACGGCACCGCGATCAGCCAGTCCAGGTAGGTGCGGATCACGCTGGACTCGGCGCTCTGCTCGCCCATCTTCTCGAGCCGTCCGAGCTCCTTCTCGGCCTGCTCGCGAGCGTGATCGGGCATTCCGGCCTGTTCGATCTTGGTCCGGTACTCCTCGACCACCGAAGCGTCGTCCTCGTCGAGCTCCTTGCGGATCGAGTCCATCTGCTTGCGCAAGAAGTACTCGCGCTGCTGCTTCTCCGCGCCGGACTCGACGTCCTCACGGATCCGCTTGCGCACCTGCAGCTCGGCCAGCCGCTCGTGCTGATAGCCAAGGGCCAGCTCCAGCCGCTCGGTTACATCGACGGTCTGCAGCAGCCTGACCTTCTGCTCGTAGTTGAGATCGGGGCTGTAACCGCTCGTGTCGGCCAGCGGGCCCGGCTCGCTGATGCTCCGCAGGAAGGCGGAGATGCGGCCGTCATCGCCTCGCACCTCGAGGATCTCCTCCACCACGGCGCGGTACTCACGCTCCAGGTTGCGTGTCTTGCCATCGACGGGAACGGGGTCGGGCTGCTCGTTGACCTCGACGAACAGCCGTCCGTCGGGGAAAGTCTGGGCAGCACCGGCGACGCCACGATGGAGTCCCTGAAGCGAGACCGCGCGACCCCCGCCCGGCAGGCGGACGCGGTCGTTGATCTCGGCGACGGTGCCGACGGCGGCAAATTCGTTCTCGTGACGCGGCACCAGCAGCACGCGTTCCTCCTCGCCGGTGTCCACGGCGAGCGTAAGCGTCATGCCCGGGAAGACGACGATGTCGTCGAGCGGGACCAAGAGAAGGCGACTCATCAAGTCTTCACTTTCGGTAGTTGCTTATTTAGAATAAGTGGAAGGATACCACGACGAACGTCGGATACCGAACAGGATCTTAGTCGGTAGCACTGAGATTATCCCGGTCGGGCTGTGTGCGCTTGTCTCGCGCGCCAGATCGGCGCGAAATCCCTGCCGACCGCGCGCGTTCACATCTGGGATCATGCGTGCCGATGGCCCAGACCGACAGACGCATCGGCGAGCCCGTGCGCGACGTGCTCGCTGCCGAGGAGTTCGGCGTACCCGCCCCGGACCCCAGCCTTCACCACGGGCCGATCACCCTGCCCGAGGATCCGTCTGGCATCGTCGAGCCCCACGACGTGCTGGCGGCCGAGGAGTTCGCGATGCCGGCGCCGCTGCCGGGCCGCGGCGGCAGCGCCAGCCAACGCCAGCCTTCACGCCTTACGCTCGTGATCGCCGCAATCGCGTTGCTGACGGCGATCTGGGTCGCGCGGCGGCTGCTGCGGGGCTGACGCGCGTTAGCGCCGCGCCGCTCGCTGGGCCATCAGATCGGTGATCGTGCCGGTCGCCATCTCGGCTGCGAACCCGACGGTCTCCGACAAAGTGGGGTGAGGGTGGATGGTGAGCGCCAGGTCCTCGGCGTCGGCGCCCATCTCGAGCGCGTGGATGACCTCGGCGATCAGCTCTCCGGCGCCCACGCCGACGATGCCGGCCCCCAGTACCCGCTGGGAACCGGGCTCCAGCAGGAGCTTGGTCAGGCCGTCGTCGCGGCCGAGCGCCAGGGCACGACCTGACGCCGCCCAGGGGAACACCGCCTTCTCGAACTCGATCCCGTCGGCGCGGGCGGTGGTCTCGGTCAGGCCCATCCAGGCGATCTCCGGGTCGGTGTAGGCGACCGACGGGATCGCCCGCGGGTCGAACTCCACCCCGGGGACCCCCGCGATCGCCTCGGCGGCGACCTTGCCCTCGTGCGTGGCCTTGTGGGCGAGCATCGGTTCGCCGACGATGTCGCCGATCGCGTAGATCGACGGCACGTTGGTCCGCATCTGGCGATCGACCGCGATGAAGCCGCGGCCATCGACTGACACGCCCGCCCGCTCGGCGTCGATCGCGTGGCCGTTGGGGCGGCGACCGATCGCCACCAGGACCTGATCGAACATCTGTGAGCCGGCGCCCTCGAGCTCGACCTTGAGCCCGTTCTTCTGCGCCTTGATCGAGCCGACCCGGGTACCGAGGTGGATCGCCTTGTAGCGGGTGGAGATCCGCTTCTGCAGCGGGCGCACCAGGTCCTTATCGCAGCCGGGGATCAGCTGGTCGAGCATCTCGACGACGGTGACCTGGGAGCCGAGCGCGTCATACACCGTCGCCATCTCCAGCCCGATGATCCCGCCACCGATCACCAGCAGCCGCTTGGGGATCTCCGCCGGGGAGAGCGCGCCGGTCGAGTCGATGATCCGCGGGTCGTCGGGGAGATCAGCCAGCCAGGCGGCCTCGGATCCGGCCGCGATGACGCAGTGGTCAAACGAGACCGTGCGGTCACCGACCGCGACCGTGTCAGGGCCGGCAAAGCGCGCCTCGCCGGTGATCACCTCAACCTTGCGCTGCTTGGCCAGCCCGGTCAGGCCGCCGGTCAGCTTGGCCACGACCGAGGCCTTCCAGGCGATCAGGGACTCGACGTCGACCTGGGGCGCGGAGAACTTGATCCCGTGCGCGGCCATCTCCTCGGTCTCGGCGATCACCCGCGCGGCGTGCAGCAGTGCTTTGGAGGGAATGCAGCCGACGTTCAGACAGACGCCGCCAAGCGTGTCGTAGCGTTCGATCAGGATCGTCTTGAGGCCGAGGTCGGCGGCCCGGAACGCGGCCGTGTAGCCGCCGGGGCCCGAGCCGATCACCACCACCTGGGCGTCGTGCGCGCCGGCGCCCTCGCCGGAGACGGCGGGCGGGGGAGGCGCTGCCTCGCGCGTCACCTTCGCCTCGGGCTGCGCGGTGGCCGCGGGCTGCCTGGTGGCCTCGGG
>CALAQT010000220.1 GCA_937888775.1 uncultured Actinomycetes bacterium
CCCCATCGAGCTCCTCGATCGTTGCGGTCATCTAAGCCACCTCCGTCGGTTGTGCAACGAGCTCGCTACGGTCGTGAATTGTCATCTCGGGGCCACGATGAGCCCATCGGCATAATCGAGCGCGCGCTTGAGCCTAATCCCCGTCGCCAATCGCCATCGGGTAACTTGCCTGATCCGCGCCGAGCTTCGACCACACCCGCGGTATCAGCGTGCCGTCGCTGCGCTGTACGCGGGGCGTGCCTGTCCGCGCCTTACGTAGGCGCCCAGCCGCGGCCATTCCTCGAGTAGACCACGCGAATGGGCGCTGCCAAGCACGCCAATGCAGACGACGTCGACGACGCTGAAGTCGTCCCCCAGCAGCCAATGGCCTTCGCCGAGCGATGTCTGTAGCGTCGCGGCAGCCTGTGCGAAGCGATCACGCGCCGGGGTGTCGGCCGGGCCGTCGCCGATCTCCCGGATCCACCGGAAAAGCGGGCCCTCGAGCTCGGTCATCCCGAACAGGACCCACTGGTAAACCCGTGCGCGTTCCGCCGACCCAAGCGGCCCGATCAGACCGGCGTCGGGATAGAGGTCGGCAAGCTGAAGGCAGATCGCTGCCGACTCGAACATGACGGTGCCGTCATCGAGTTCAATCGCGGGGACGCGTCCGAGCGGATGGCGCGCGAGATGCTCTGGAGAGCTGCGCTGCTCTCGCGCAATCGCGGTCAGCTCAAACGAGGCACCAATTTCCTCAAGGAGTCACAAGACACGAATCGAGCGCGTGCGCGGCATGTAGAAGAGGCGGGGCAACGCAGTCCTCCGATCGATACCGATCTGATTACCAGGCTTTCGCAGCTCATAAGCTCCGGCTGGCTGGGCCCTGATCACGGCCTAACAAGCCTACTGTTAGCAACATCCGCGCGGGAGAAGGACCAGCCACATCTCGCCAACGCACGACCGGCCCCCGGTTCTTCGGTGCGACTGACGCGGCGTTTATCGGTCCCACACAGAGCCGCATCAGCGCCAGCAGCCGGTGGCGCACGCTTGTCTCTTGACTCAGGACCGATGACCAATTCGGCGGATTTCTTTGAGAGCCGGCTCGTCGAGGTGGGCGTAAGGGAGTAAGGTGGTAGTTGGACGGTCGCTAACCAAGCCGACCAGCCGTCGCTGCAGCTGACCCGCCGTCGCTGCGACTAGCCGACGTGTTGACCTCCGCCCTTGTTGACTCTTCGGGTTCGCGATCCGTCTGGCTTGCGCCCGAAGGAGACTGAACACCAAGACATGATGCGAGGACTGGCCGTGGCCGCTCGCGGCAACGGCTTGCATGCGCAGGGAGATCTGCTGCCCCGACCTCGCCGGCCGGCAGGTGAAGCGCTCGGACCGCTCAGACACGAACGAGGAGAGAAACGATGAGCACCATGACCGCTGTTAACCAATCGCTGGGAGCGGAGACCTTCCCGGCCGACCATCGCCGGCCGCGACTGCATGGACGGGTCGCGTTCGTAACCGGCGGTACGCGCGGCATCGGCGCGGCGATCTGCCGCAGCTTCGCCGAGCAGGGCGCGATCGTCGCCGCCGGCTACGGCCGCGACGCCGATCGCGCCGACCAGCTCCTGGATCTGTTGTGCAGCCATGACGTTGACGCGAGCGTCCATCAGGGTAATGTCGGTTCGGCCGAGGACTGTCGCCGCACCATCCAGGAAGTGATTGACACGCATGGGCGGCTCGACATCCTGGTCAACAATGCCGGGATCACGATCGACAAGACGGTCCTGAAGATGACCGACGAGGATTGGTACAAGGTGATCGCGGTCAACCTCTCGGGCGCGTTCTTCATGTCTCAGGCGGTGCTGCCGCACATGATTGAGCGCGGGTCGGGACGGATCGTCAACATCTCCTCGATCATCGGCGAGATCGGCAACATCGGGCAGGCGAACTACGCAGCCTCGAAGTCCGGGCTGTTCGGGTTGACCAAGACGCTCGCTCGCGAGGCGGCGTTCCAGCTAAAGCGAGCCGGCAAGCTCGAGGAGGACGGGATCGGGATCACCGTCAACACGGTCGCACCGGGATTCATCGCGACCGAGATGCTCGAGCACGTTCCCCAGAAAGCGCTCGACGCCATCAAGGAGAAGATCCCGATGGGTAGGCTTGGTAGGCCCGACGAGATCGCCCGGGCGGTCCACTTCCTGATCGCGGACAAGTCCTCGTACATCACCGGTCAGACGCTCAGCGTCAACGGCGGGATGGACATGTGACCTCCGCGGCAAACCTCGTCTTGCCTGAAATGTGTAATCGAAGGAGTCCGTGATGGATGACGCCGTGATCGTCAGCGCTGTACGTACGCCAGTTGGGAGCTTCGGGGGACAGTTCAAGGATGTATCGGCTACCGAGCTGGGGGCCGTGGCCGTGCGGGCGGCGCTGGAACGTGCCGGATTGGCTGGTGGGGATGTGGACGAGGTCATCCTCGGGTGCGTGCTGCAGGCGGGCCTGGGTCAGAATCCCGCCCGCCAGGTCGCGATCGCGGCCGGTATCCCCAAGGAGGTTCCCGCGACCTCGATCAACATGCTTTGCGGCTCGGGGCTCAAGGCGGTCGCGATCGCCGCGCAGATGATCAGGGCCGGCGATGTTGACGTGGTCGTCGCCGGAGGCATGGAGAACATGACCCGAGCGCCGTATCTGATACCGACGGCGCGATTCGGCGCCAGGATGGGGTCGGCCGAGCTGATCGATTCGATGGTCCACGACGGTCTCATCGACGCGTTCGACGGCATTCATATGGGCATCACCGCAGAGAACATCGCCGACCAGTACGGGATCACCCGCGAGGCACAGGACGAGTTCGCGACAGAAAGCCAACTCAGAGCCGAGAAGGCGATCCACGAGGGTGTGTTTAGGGATGAGATCGTGCCCGTGGAGGTAACCGACAAGCGCGGCAGTCGGCTGGTCGAGGTCGACGAGCATCCCCGGGCGGGGACGACGACCGAGAAGCTCGGGCAGTTGCGTCCGGCGTTTCGGCGTGAGAACGGGACCGTGACGGCCGGCAATGCGTCGGGCGTCAACGACGGCGCGGCGGCGATCGTCGTCATGTCAGCGCGCGGCGCACAGGAACGCGGATTGGACTCGATGGGGGTCGTCGAGAGCTACGCGTCGGTGGGCGTCGAACCCAGCATCATGGGCATCGGCCCGGTCCCCGCAGTGCGCAAGGCGCTCGCCAGGGCGGGGCTGGAGCTGGCCGACATCGACCTCTTCGAGCTCAATGAGGCGTTCGCGGCGCAATCGCTCGCCGTCGTCCAGGAGCTCGGTATCTCAGCTCAGCGCATCAACCCCCATGGCGGCGCGATCGCACTCGGTCATCCGATCGGAGCAAGCGGCGGCCGGATCCTCGTGACCCTGCTGCACGAGATGAAACGCACCAACACCCACCGCGGCGTGGCAACGCTCTGCGTCGGCGGCGGCCAAGGACAGGCCGCGATCATCCGAAACGGCGCCGGCGCGTGAGCTGGCAGAACAGGCGTAAGTAAGCCGACGCGCCCTGGGACCGCTTGGTGACCGCGTCGCGATGCCGTGGCTCGCGAGCGATCGCCGAGCGGGAAGATGTGGTTCGTGAGCGACGCTTCGTCAAAGGCCGCCCTGGAGGTGCTCGGGGCGCTTTTGCGCGCGCAGCGCGTGTCTGCGGCCATGTCGCTGCGCGAGCTTGCGGCGCGCACCAGTGTTTCCAACGCTTATCTCAGCGAGTTGGAGCGTGGCCTGCATGAGCCCTCGTTGCGTGTGCTGCGAGCCATTGCGTCCGCGTTGGGTACGCCATTGGGACCGATGCTTGCGAGCGCGGGAGTCCTTGGGGACAGCGGGCCGGACGACCGCCGAGCCGGCGTCAGCGAGGCGGAAGCCGCGATCTTGCGAGATCCAGCGCTCAGCGAGCCGCAGCGCGTCGCGCTCTTGAGCGTGTACCGGAGCTTTGTCGGAATCAATCCGCTCCGATGATCTATATATAGAGCAATGATCGGTATGCTGATCGAATGAGGAGAATCGACTGGCGAGAGCTCTATGCCGCCAACCAGGAAACGATTCAAGCCGCTCTGGGCACGAGCAATACCACGGCAGTTGCATCGCCGACTGCGCTTGCCGGCGGGTCCCCGACAGTGCGGCCGCGAGCCGGACGTCCATTTACGCTTCCCTCGGGCAGCCACCGTCCGCTGATCCACGTGCCGCCTCGGCTGGACCCCGGCAGCCCAGCACCTCTGGTCTGCATGCTGCACGGCTGCACCCAGGATCCCGCCACGTTCGCCGCGGCCACGCTGATGAACGACGCCGCCGAACGCCACGGATTCGTGGTCGTCTATCCCGGTCAGGATCGTGGCAGCAATCCGCAGGGATGCTGGAACTGGTTTCTGCCGGGACACCAGCAGCGCGGCGCTGGCGAGCCCGCCGCGATCGCCAGGATCGTCTGCGATCTGATCGACGCCGGCCCCCAATGCCCGATCGATCCTGGACGCGTGTTCGTGGCCGGACTGTCTTCAGGCGGCGCCATGGCCGCGACTCTGGCAGCGTGCTACCCGGACCTGTTCGCGGCCGTGGCGGTGCATTCCGGGCTTCCCTATCGATCGGCGACGGATGTCGCTTCCGCGTTCGACGCGATGGCAGGCAGGAGCCGAGGCGGGGAGGCCCATGGGCGTGAAGCTCACGCCGCGATGGGCCACTACCGCCGCCCGGTTCCGAGCATCGTGATCCACGGCAGCGCCGACCGGACCGTCGCTCCCGCCAACGCGGCCCAGGTTCTGCGTCAATCGATGACGGCAAACCATCTCGCCGCACCCCAGAGCTGCCACCACGATGTCGCCCGCCCCACCGGCTCGTGGCGCTCCCACGTCGACGGCGGCCATGCATACACGCGCTCACAATGGATCAACGAACGCGGAACGTTGATGCACGAGCTACTCGAAATCGACGGCCTCGGACACGCATGGTCCGGCGGTGCGCCCGGCGGCTCCTACACCGACCCACGCGGACCGTCCGCCACCGAGGCGATCTGCACCTTCTTCTCGTTGACGACGGCGAAAGCGAACCCCGACTGACCGCCCCACAGCGGGGTTGGAGGTGCATGCATATCCTCAGCTAGTGCATGATCTGCGGCGTGCTCCGTGATGACGTCTCGGCGGCCTGTGCTGTTGCTCTTGGCGTCGATCCTCGTGTGCCTGGCGCTTGCGATGACGCCGGTGATGAAAGAGATCGCGAGCGCTTCGCCGCAGCGCGGTGATCCTGCCGCCGCCGACCCCGGAACGGGCGGGGTTGGGCTGCCCGGTCGAGCATCTGGCTCGCCCGGGGCCTCGATGCTCGCCGCCGTCCCGTACATGGGCTGGAACACTTACTACGGGGTGGGCGGGATCTTCGACGAGCGGACGATCACCTCCGTGGCCCACGTCCTGATCGAGCGGGGCTTGGCGCAGGTCGGTTACCGGATCGTGTGGCTCGACTTCGGTTGGGCCAGCGGCAAGCGAGACAGTCGCGGCGAGCTGATCGTCGATCGTCAGCAGTGGCCGCACGGGTTGAAGTGGTTGACCGCCTGGCTGCACCGGCGGGGTCTGCTCGCGGGGATCTACACCGATGCGGGCGCCAGCGGCTGCTACGGGCGGGGCGTGGGCTCGCTCGGTCACTACCAGCAGGATGCCAACACGTTCGCCGAGTGGGGGTTTGACGCTGTCAAGGTCGACTTCTGCGGGGCCGGGCAAGCGGGCCTAGCCCCAATGCCGGCCTACAGACGATTTGCCGAGGCGCTGGCTCGCAACGCCGGTCACAGGCAGATGCTGCTCAACGCTTGCAACTTCTGGGTGCCAGGACAGATAGACGGAAGCCGCCCATCGTTCGCTGACTCGGCGTACGCCAACTACCGGTGGGCGCCGCGGATCGCGCAAAGCTGGCGTACGGACACCGACATCGGGTTCACCGGGAGCATCCAGTTCAAGAACGCTCTCAGGAATCTCGACCGAGACGCTGCCCATCCGAAGGCGGCGCATCGCGGGCACTGGAACGATCCCGACTACCTTGGTCCCGGGCTCGGGATGACCGCGTCGGAAGCACAAGCGCAGTTCTCAATGTGGGCGATCGTCGCGGCTCCGCTGATCCTGGGGAGCGACCCCCGGGTGCTCTCCTCCGAAGCCGTCAAGATGCTTGAGAACCGTCAGGTGATCGCGATCGACCAGGATCCGCTCGGGATTCAAGGGGCCGTCGTCCAGCAAGATGGGTCCGGGCAGGTCTGGACCAAGCCGCTCGCCGGCGGTGACATCGCCGTTGCGCTGCTCAACCGCGGCGCGGGACTGCTCCGGATCACTGCCAGCGCCAGGAGGGTCGGGCTCCCGCTGGCCACGGCCTATAGGCTGCAGGATCTCTGGATGCACAGATCCCACACGACAACCGGTGTGATCAGCGCGCTGATCCCCGCGCATAGCGTGGTCCTCTACCGCGCCACACCCTTGTGAGCCTCGCCACGTGATTCTGCCGAGCGAGCCGAGCTTCCCTCACCCACTCGGGGTGAGCATCGTGAATAGCGGGGTCAACGTGGCCCTGTATTCAAGCGTTGCGGAGGGGGTCTGCTTCTCTACCTTCGATGCCAGCGGCGCCGAGAGCCGCCATCCGCTGACGTTGGTAGACAGCGACATCTGGCATGGATTCATGCCGGGTATCGAATCGGGCCAGGAGTACGGATTCCGGGTCTTCGGTCCCTATTCGCCGTCCACGGGTGCGCGCTGTAACCCGGCCAAGTTGCTTCTCGATCCATACGGGTGCTCGGTGACTGGCAACCTGGCCTGGAAGCCATCGTGGAACGGTGCTGTTGCTGCGGGACCGGAGGCGCCCGACCCGACCGACTCGGCGCGCGACGTGCCCCGGTCGGTCGTTGTGCAGAGCACCTTCGACTGGGGTGGTGACGCGCAGTTGGGGCGTGCTTTGGCCGACAGCGTCATCTACGAGCTGCACGTGAAGGGCTTCACGGCCGGGCATCCTGACGTCCCCGTTGGCGATCAGGGGACCTACGCCGGATTGGCTCACCAGAAGGTCATCGCCTACCTGCAAGGCCTCGGGGTGACCGCGGTGGAGCTGCTCCCAGTCCACCAGTCGCTGACCAACGGGATGCTCGCGGGCGGCGGGCTCACCAACTACTGGGGTTACGACACGATCGGCTTCTTCGCGCTGCATAGCGAGTACTCATCCGCCCGGCGCGGCGGCGGCCCACCCGGCAGCGAGATCGACGAGTTCAAGGCCATGGTCAAGGCGCTGCACGGCGCCGGGATCGAGGTCCTCCTGGACGTAGTGTTCAATCACACCGCCGAGGGAAACGAGCAAGGACCGACGCTGTGCTTCCGGGGCATCGACAATGCCTCCTACTACCAGCTCGTCCCCGGCCAGCTCCAATCCTATGACGGCCTCACCGGATGCGGCAACACCGTCAGCGCCGCCAGCTCGACGGTGAGACGCCTGATCCTGGACTCGCTGCGTTACTGGGTAAGCGAGATGCACGTTGACGGCTTCCGCTTCGACCTCGGCGCGGTGCTGGGCAGCGACGAGCCGGGGACCGCTGCCGACGCCGATCCCGGCTGGGATCCGAACGCCGCCTTCTTCGACGCCGTGCTTCAGGATCCGACCCTGGCAGCCTCCAAGCTGATCGCCGAGCCGTGGACCGCGGCCGGCAACGAACAGGGACAGTTCCCGCCCCGCTGGTCTGAGTGGAACGGCCAGTACCGCGACACCATGCGGGACTTCTGGCGAGAGCACGTGTCGGCCCCCCGTTGGGTCGGCGCCCGCTTGGCCGGGAGCCCCGACATGTACGCCTCCCACGCTCCCCGCTACAGCCTTCGTCGACAGCCCACCGCCACCATCAACCTCATCACCTGCCACGACGGGTTCACGCTCAACGACCTAGTGTCCTACGACTCGAAACGCAACGCCGCCAACCAGCAGAACAACCAGGACGGTACCGATGACAACCGCTCCTGGAACTGCGCCTCCGGGCCGGCTGACGACGGTCCGAGCGCCGATCCCGACGTCGCTACCCTGCGTCGCCGCCAGCAGCGCAATTTCCTGGCCACGCTGCTCGTATCTCGCGGCGTGCCGACGCTTCTGGCCGGTGATGAGCGCAATCGCACCCAGCAGGGCAACAACAACGCCTACTGCCAGGACAATCCGATCAGCTGGGTGGACTGGACTGCCGACGAGTCCGCGGACAACCTGACGACTGTGGTCCGCAAAATGATCTCGCTGCGAGCCGGTTTGAAGTCGCTCCGGGCGCCCCGTTTCCCCGAACCCGGTCCGGCCGACCCGAGCGAACCCGTCCCCGACACGGGTCTGGAATGGTGCGACCCTAATGGCTCGCCCGTCGCGAGCCAGGATTGGGATAACGCCGAGGGCCACAGTTTTGCCGCCCTGTTCGCCGACACCCCGCCGGCGGTGTCTGCTCTGGTCATGCTCAATGCCTACTGGGAGCCCGTTGCGTTCACCCTGCCGAGCCCACCCTCGGGGACATGGAGCGTAAGTGTCGACACCATGCAGGAAGACGGCACACCGCGGTCTGCAGACCCGCTCGCGGCGGGCGCATCGATAATGGTCGGCCCCCGGTCGATCGTCATTGCAACCAGCTGATAGCAGCCGGAGCCTCGAGCCCGTGATTCGCTCGGTCACCACCGCCGCGGCCGCGAGCGACACGAGCGGCTCGTAGTTGTCGTAGACCATCCGGCCAAGGACCCCGAGCGTCGAGAAACCGCGTTCCTCCGAACGCCGTGCCCAGTCGACGATCATCTGGCCCGTTACACCCGGAATCGTTGCCGGCAACCCGATACCTAAGTCCATCTCGTCTCCCGTTCTGAGGTGTAACGCAAGGCTAACCCCGCCGGCTTGGGATTGCCGCCGCCCAGAGGGTTGGGTGGCGGATCGCTGTCCCGATCAGCGGCAGGGGTCTGATTAGGAGTGGCGGTTGGTCTGAACCCGGTCGTGGGCGAGGGTTAGCTGCCAGGAGACGCCGTAGCTGTCGGTGACCCAGCCGAATCGGGCGCTGAAAGGGTAGGCGTCGAGGGGTACGAGGATCGTGCCGCCGTCGGACAGGCGGGCGAACAGCCTGTCGAGCGAGGCCTCGGTTTCGAATTCGACGACGAGCGAGACGGCTGGCGTGAAGGTGAATGGCTGCTTGACCGGACTGTCGATGCACATCAGCGCTTGGTCTGCGAGGCGGAAGGTCGCGTGCTTGACGGTTCCCTCGGTGCCTGGCTCACCGGCTTGGTAGCGGTCGATCCGTTCGATCTCACCGTTGTCAAACAGCGAGGTGTAGAAGCGCATCGCGTTCTCGGCCTGGCCGTCGAACATCAGCAAGGTGGTGATCTTGGGTTGCATCGCCAGAAACTAGTTCTGGCGGGCGATCCACGCAAGAATGGCGCGCGAGTGGGTGATGACCGTCCCGTCGGGCAGCTTGAGCGCCGGCAGCTTCTCGGCCCCGGTCGCCTGCCGCAGCTCGTCACGCGAGCCCTTGCGCAAGAACGGGAACGGACTGCCGTGGCCGGCGATCACCTTGTCGTACTCGATACCTGCGATTCCAAGCGCCTTCTGCACGCGGCGACATGGATGAATACGTGGGCCGCCGTCATCGCCGTGGCAGACGAACAGCGTCGGCGTCTCGGCCATCTTCATCCTCCCGTTGGACGTCCCCGGATCTCGCCGGCGGATCGAGCGTGGTGCGGCTTCGAACTATCGGGTAGCGTAGCTTCGCCGATGGCGAACCCGCGGGCTCCGAACTCAGAATTGTCCGATGCGGAGTTCATCAGGCGCTACGAGGCGCGTTCGCTTCAAGAGTTCTCGCATCACGACCACCTTCGGATGGCATTCATCTACGCCCGGGGAGGTGGCGTAGCCGATGCCATTCAGGGTGCGCGCGGGATCCGCGGATTCGCACAGGCGCTCGGGGAGTAGCCTGGTCGTGCGGCGAGCTGGGATGGCGTGCGCCGGATTGCGCTAGTGCGGTGTCTCAGTTTTGTGTTGCTAGTTGGTTGAGGGCGACGCGTCCGCGGCGTACCTTGGTCAGGATGTCGTCGGCGGTTGCGGTCCAGACGAACGGTTCGGGGTTCTCGTTGTTGGCGTTGAGGTAGGCCTCGATCGCGGCGATCAGGTCTGGCGCGCTGTGGAACACACCACGACGAATCGCTTTGTCGGTCAGCTTCCCGAAGAACCGCTCGACGAGGTTCAGCCATGAGCTCGATGTGGGCGTGAAGTGCAGGTGGAACCGTGGGTGCTTGGCGAGCCACGTCTTGACGTTTTCGTGCTTGTGGGTTGAGTAGTTGTCGAGGATCAGGTGGATCTCAAGGCCCTTGGGAACCTCGCGGTCGATCGTGCGGAGGAATTTCAGGAACTCGATGTGGCGCTGGCGCGGGAGACACTGGCTGATCACGCTGCCGCTGAGTACGTCGAGCGCGGCGAACAGAGTCGTCGCGCCGTTCCGCTTGTAGTCGTGGGTCATCGTGCCCGCCCGGCCGGGTGTCATCGGCAGCGACGGCTGCGTGCGATCCAGCGCCTGGATCTGGCTCTTCTCGTCCATCGACAAGACGATCGCGTTCTCCGGCGGGTTCAGATACAGGCCGACGACATCGACGAGCTTCTCCTCAAAGCGCTTGTCGTTCGAGAGCTTGAACGTCTTCACACGATGGGGCTTCAGGCCCCTGGCGGACCAGATCCGCTGCACCGTCGCCGCCGACACTCCCTGCGCCTTGGCCATCGTGCGGCAGCTCCAATGCGTCTCACCCGGAGGCTTCTCACGCAGCGTCGCGTGCACGATCGCCTCGACCGTCGCCTGAGGGATCGACGGCTTACGACCACGTCCCGCCCGCACCACCCCGAGGTCTGCCAGTCCCGCCTGCTCAAACCGTGCACGCCATGCGCGCACGGTCACCACCGTCACACCTACCCGCTGTGCGATCCGGGTGTTCGCCTCGCCGGTCGCGGCCAACAGCAGCACCTGCGCGCGCTGTACCTGCTGATGCGGCGCACTCGTTGACCTTGCCAACACTTGCAACGTATCCCGCTGAGCACCGGACAACTTCAACGCAGCCGCGGGATGGTTCACACCACCATCATACCACAACTAGATAGCTAAATGGGAGACACTACACTAGCTGCCTGAGACCAGCGAACAGGTGTCGCATGGCAGGCCGTCCTGGCGGGTCAGGGACAAGAGCTTTGTCTGGGACCGGCCGCTGGGTCCGAGCGGGCGCTGGGCGACAAGGCGCCCGAGGGCCCGATCCTCGGCGTGCGGGTTGGGCGTGGTTAAGTTCGCGCATCGTGGCGCTGGAGATAACCCTGTTCACCGATCCGGCCTGTCCGTTCGCGTTCTCAGCCGAGCCGGTACGGTTGCGCTTGGACTGGCACTACGGCGAGCAGCTCCGATGGCGGACGCGGATGATCGTCCTCACCCTGGAGCCCGGGGAGGCGGAGAAGCTCGCTGGGGGTGCCCCGACCCTGCAGCGCCGCTACGGCATGCCGATCGATCCGCTGCCCTACGCGCGCCCCGCTTCCTCAGAGCCCGCCTGTCGCGCTGTCGTCGCCACCAGGCTGCACGCGCCGGCGCTGCAAGCGCCGCTGCTGCGCCGTCTGCGGGTGCGGACGATGCTCGGCGGGCTGCTCGACGATCGCGAACTGCTGGCGTCAGCTGCGCGCGATGTCGGATTGGAGCCGGCCGAACTGGACGCATGGTGCGCCGGCGCGGACGTCCACGCAGCCTTGCAGGCGGATATCGACGCGGCGCGCAGCCCATCGCCAGCGGCACGCGCGCTCGACCACAAGCTGGGCGGGCCCCCCGAACGGCGGCGTTACACCGCGCCGAGCTACTTGATCACCCGCGCCGATGACGGAGTGACCATTGCGCTGGCAGGCTATAACCCGGTCGAGGCCTACGAGGTGGCAATCGCAAATCTCGCCCCTCAGCTCGTGCGCCGACCCAAGCCTGGGACCGTCGCCGACGTGCTCGCCTGGGCCACCGAGCCGCTCGCCACAGCCGAGGTCGCTGCCATCGCGCAACTCGACTTGACGCAGACCCGCGCGGCTCTGAGTCACGTCGCCCGGCCGATCGCGGCTGGAGCCGACTTCTACTGGAGCCTGAACCGGGATTAAGTAGTTGCGGGCAACCCGTATCGCGGTCCTGCCCGGATGATTCTCCGGGACATCCGCGACAGACTTTGACGTCGAACGCTGTCGCGGCGCGCCATGCGCGCCGGCGGCGATGTGAAGCTCGGCCAGTTGAAGAGGTGAGCGCCGTATGCAGGTCACATTTCCAACCGCGGCGAATCCCCACCCCGTCCACGTCGAAGGCCACCTGGAATCGCCATCGCGATGGCTGTGGCTGTTCAAGTGGCTGCTGGCGTTTCCGCATTACGTCGTGCTCGCTGTACTCTGGCCGGCGTTCTTCGTCTGCTCGGTCGGGGCGTTCATCGTCGTCCTGTTCACCGGCCGCTACCCGCGGGGGTTGTTCGATTTCAACGTCGGCGTGCTGCGTTGGTCCTGGCGGGTGGGCTTCTATGCCTATGGCGCAAACGGGACCGACTGCTACCCGCCGTTCACCCTTGGCGAGGTGCCGGGTTATCCCGCCCGAATCCGGGTCGCCTACCCCGCGCATCAGCGCAGGGGGCTGGTGCTGATCGGCTGGTGGCTGGCGGGAATCCCCCAGTACCTGATCGCCGGGATCCTCATCGGCGGTGGCGGGACGTTCGATTGGACGGCCGCCACCAGCTCGTGGGGCGCAGCGACGGGGGTGGGACTGATCGGCCTGCTCGTGCTCGCCGGGGCAGTGGTGCTGTTGTTCCGCGGCTCCTATCCCCGCTCGGTCTTCGATCTGGTGCTCGGCCTCGACCGTTGGGTGCTGCGAGTCTGCGCGTATGCGGCGGTGATGACCTCGGAGTACCCGCCGTTTCGGCTTGACGCGGGCGAGGACGAACCATTCGGCGCGATGACCTTCGGGCGTGGCGCCTGAGCCATTCGAAACCGCGCTAAGCCGTCGTGCCGCTGGACACGCGCACACCGGGTATTGGGAGCCGATCGCTCAACCTCCCCCACCGGGGCCCGCTGGTCTACGGGAACACGCACGGCGGAGCATCAGGTCACTCACCGATCGGATCTGCGCCCTACTGCCTACCGTTCAGGGCATCCTCGAGGGCCGTTCGCATCACGGTGGGCTCAGCGGCAATCCCGGTCCAGTGTTCGATCCCCAGGAGCGCCTGATTGACCAGCATTCCGAGCCCGTCAAGCGTCACGCAACCCTTGGCTTGCGCGTCGCGCAGGAGCGCGGTATGCGGTGGATTGGGTATCACGTCAGCCACGACCATCTGGGGCGCCAGACTGTCGAGCTCGATCTGTAGCCGTGCATCGACGTTGGGCGCCAGCCCGATCGACGTTGCGTTCACGACGACGCTCGCCGACTCCGGCAGCCGGTAGGGCCGATCCCAGACCACGAGCTCGGCCGAGGCCGGAGTGTGCCTACGCAGCAACTGGACGAGCTCCGCTCCGCGGTCGTGATCACGGTTCACGACGGTGACGGAAGCAACCCCGGCCAGGGCTGACTCAACCGCGATCGCGCGCGCCGCGCCGCCGGCACCGAACAGCACGAGCTGCAGACCGGAGGGGTCGATCAGCGTCCTCAGTGAGGCCAGGAAGCCCTGGCCGTCGGTGTTCTCGCCGATCAGCTCGCCGTCCTGGACCACGACGCAGTTCACGGCGCCGATCAGCTCGGCGGAAGGGGCGAGGCCGTCGAGGTGCGCCAGCACCGCCACCTTGTGGGGGATGGAGCAATTGAAGCCGGCCCAGCCCATCGCCAGCGCTCCACGCACGGCGTCGCCGAGCGCCTCCGCCGCGACGTCGCAGTTGATATAGCGCGCATCCAGGCCATGATGTCGGTAGGCCGCCTCCACCATCGCCACCGTCGGGTTCCCGGCGGCCGGAGTTGAGAAAGAGCCGGTAATCAGGCTCAGGAACGATCGCGACACCGGCTACATCAAAGCGCAACCCGTGGGCCCGGCGCCCCCTCGGCGTCGCCGTCGCACCCGGCCAGACCGACTCGGCCGCGACGCGCACGAGGCCTTCATCCGGCCAGACCGGACTCGGCCACCACGCGCAGCGCTTGCGCAGCGATCGTGAGCGCCGGGTTCATCGCCGCCGACGAGGGGAAGAAGCCGCCGTCGATGACCCAGAGGTTCTCCAGGTCGTGGGCTTTGCACCATGGGTCCAGGACACTCGTCGCGGGGTCGGTCCCGGCGACGACGGTCCCGCATTGGTGGCTGTTCATCCCGATGTCGAAGTGCTGGGTGAGGATGGCGTCATAGCCCGCGGCGCGCAGAAGACGCTTGGCCCGCTTGAGAAGCCGGCGGTGGGTGCGCTCGCCGCGGGCGACGCGCGCGGTCGTGATCTGACCGTCGACGTCGACGGTCACCCGGTTGTCTGCAGACGGCAGGTCCTCGCTCATGATCAGCCATTCGACGCTGCGCGCCGCGATCGCGTCAAGGACCCGCAGCGGCACGCCACGGGGCGCGGTCGCCTTCATCATCAGACCCTGCACCTTTCCGATCAGCTGCATCGCGCCCAGCGGGAACCCGTCGCCGCCGTCGAGGTACCAATCGTTGACTGACAGCGTCTTCTGGAACGTCACGTCGTTGGGGCGGTTGAGATCGATCGCCAGGATGTGGGCGTTGTTGTGCATCATGAAGTTGCGTCCGACCTGATCGGAGGAGTTGGCGAGGCCGCGCTGATGCTCGTCGGCGGCCGACGCCAGCAGCAGCGCGGCGGAGTTGACCGCCCCGGCAGCCAGGACGAATCTGGCGCCTGTGACCTGCACCCGCCCGTCTCGGTTCTCGGCAACGAGGTGCTCGACCCGCCGGCCAGACCGGTCGGTCACGATCTGTCGTACGCGCATCCCGGTCAGCAGCCGGGCGTTCCCGGTGGCGATCGCGGGGTCGATCCCGCACGTCTGCGCATCGCTCTTGGCGTCAAGCTGGCAGGGGAAGCCATCGCACGTGGCGCACCTCACGCAGCGCCCCCCAGCGCGGCGATCGACCCCCATCGAGTTTGCGCATGGGTTGACTCCCTGCTCACGCAGGCGCTCGGCGAGGTGGACGATGTACGGCTCGTGCTCCAACGCCGGATACGGGAACGGCGTGCTGTGCCACGGCTCGGTCGGATCCTCGCCGGTGCTGCCGTGAACCCGATACATCTGCTCCGCCTCACCGTAGTAGGGCTCGAGGTCCTCATAGCGCAACGGCCATGCCGGCGAGGTCCCCTCCAAGTGCTCGACTTGGGTGAAGTCCGCTTCGCGGAACCGAGGCAGGCTCGCGCCGTAGACCTTCGTGTTGCCACCGACGACGTAGTGCACGCCGGGCGCGAAGCTGGCACCGGAACCGTCGAGCCATTGCTCAGCCGGCTTGTAGCGACGCTCGGTGAACACCGCCCGCGGGGACCAGTTCTCAGGTTCCGCCGGCAGGCGCTCTCCACGCTCCAGCACGAGAACGTCGATGCCTCGGCGGGCCAGGGCGTGAGCGGTGCTACCCCCACCCATGCCCGCCCCGATGATCACCACCTCGGCTTCGAGCCGCATCGGGGCATCCAAGCAGATGCCCACAGGGGGAAGCGATCCTCACACGGCGAAACTCGCAACCAGCTGCTGCCGGGAGCGGGCCAGAGCCGGCCATCACAGCGCCCGCGTCGGCGGGTCGCGTTCGTTCTAAGGTCTGTCGATGCTCACGGAGCGCTCAGGCCCGGGTGGTGAAGACCGCTACGAGGCGCAAGCCCGCCAGCGCTCGGAGGAGAGGCTCAGGCGGCAGCGGAGCCTGATGGCGCCGGGCGGCTGGGCGGTGATGGTGATCGTTGCCGTCACCAGCGCCGACGGACATCCTGCGCCTGCACTGCACGGAGCGGGCGCCGGTGTGACCGTGGCGGTGTGCGTTTACGTCCTCGGGCTGGCGGTGTTGATTACCGAGCATTTCGCCGGACGCGGGCTTGCCGCCCAGTTCGCGCTGACCGCGACGATCGGCGCCGCCGGGGTCGCGCTGTCGGCCTTGCAGCCGCAGGGCGCCAGCGAGCTGGGCGCCAGCGCCGCGGTCTGGATGGCGATCACCCGTCTACCCCTGCGCCCGGGCCTGGTGATCGCGGCGGGGGTGACGATCGGTCTAGGCCTCGCCAGCGCGCTGAGCGGGAGCACGTCTGAGGTGGTTCTCGCGGAACTGCTCCTGTGCGGGTTGCTGGGAATGACGGCGCACCTGCTCAAGCAGTCCCGGGAGAGCCAGGACCGTACGGAGCTGCTGCTGGCCGAGTTGCAGTCCGCGCGCGATGCCCAGGCCGAGGCGGCGGCGACCCAGGAGCGGGCGCGGATCGCCGGCGAGTTGCACGACGTCCTGGCCCATTCCCTGTCGGCGCAGCGATCCAGCTCCAGGGTGCCCGGGTGCTGGCCGAGCGCCGGGGTGCCCAGCCGGACGTGCGGGCAGCGATCGAGCGTGCCAGCGAGCTGGTCAAGGACGGGCTCGCCGATGCCCGGCGAGCGGTCAGCACGCTGCGTGGTGACCTGTTGCCCGCGCTGGGGGAAGTGGGTGGCCTGGTCGACAGCTTCCGTAAGGATCTCGGCGTGGGCGCAACGCTGCGGATCGAGGGACAGGCTCGGGCGCTGTCAGCCGAGGCGAGCCTGGCGCTGTATCGCGGTGCCCAGGAGGCGCTGACCAACATCGCGCGCTACGCGCCGCGCGCCGCCGTGTTGATCGTGCTGCGCTACGGGCCAGATGCCACGACGCTGAGTGTCGAGGACCGGATCGTGAGGGCGCCGGCCGAGACCCGTGGCGCGCTGGGCGCCTGCGGGCCGGCGGATACCGGTGGCGGTCTGCCGAGCGTCGGCGGGGGTCTGCCTGGCCTTGACGCAGGTCTGCCGCGCGTCGGCGGGGGACGTGGGCTGGAGGGCATGCGGGAGCGCGTGCAACGCGCCGGCGGCCGCATGGACGCGGGTCCCACCGGTGAGGGGTGGCGGGTGGAGCTGCAGGTACCGGCATGACCGGCGAGACGATCCGAGTGCTGATCGTCGATGACCAGCGCGTCGTGCGCGAGGGGCTGACGATGTTGATTGGCCTGATCGACGGCGTGGAGGTGATCGGAACCGCCGGCGACGGCCTGGAGGCGCTGGAGCGCGCCTGCGAGCAGCGCCCCGACGTGGTCCTGATGGACCTGCGCATGCCGCGCATGGAGGGCGCGCAGGCTACCCGGGAGTTGCTCGCCTCACTGCCTGGCACGCAGGTGCTGGTGCTGACGACCTACGCCGATGACGAGTCGTTGTTCCCCGCTCTGCAGGCCGGCGCTCGCGGCTACCTGACCAAGGACGCCAGCGCGGAGGAGATCGAGCAGGCGATCAGGGCTCTGGTGGCGGGAAACACGCATCTTGACCCGGCCGTGCAGGCGCGCCTGGTGGAGGCCGTCGTGCACCCCGGGCCGGCGACCGCGCCTGCGCCTGCGCCTGCCGAGCTTCCCGACGAGCTCACCGCTCGGGAGGCCGAGGTGCTCAAGCTGATCGCCTCCGGCCTGTCCAACGCCGAGATCGCCGCGCAACTGGTGGTCAGCAGCGCGACTGTGAAGACCCACGTCAACCGGATCTTCCACAAGGTCGGCGCGCGCGACCGGGCCCAGGCCGTGCGTTACGCCTACGAGCACGGGATCGCCTGAGTATCAGCTGGACGGACGGGGCGTCAACCACGAACGTTGGCGTTTTGCGACCACCCCTCGGTCACGGAACGCCAAAGTTCGATGAGCACGGGCGCCGCAGGTCTCAGGCGCGCGCGCTGGCCTCGACGGGACCCGCGGTCGGGGGCGCCACCTGCTCCAGGCGATCGACGGTGGCCAGGGCGGGAAAGATCCTGCTCCAGCCGGCGGCGATCAGCATCGTGATCACGCCGCCGCCGACCACGGCGGGGATCGTGCCCACCAGGAAGGCGGCGAGCCCTGACTCAAAGGCGCCGAGCTGGTTGGAGGCGCTGATGAACACCATCTCCACCGCCAGCACGCGTCCCCGCAG
>CALAQT010000221.1 GCA_937888775.1 uncultured Actinomycetes bacterium
GGGTGAGCCCGGCCAGCGAGTTGGTCTGGTCCATGAACTGCGACAGCTGGCTGGAGCCGAAGAACTCCTTCAGCGCCGCGACGACCGGACGGATGTTGACGATCGTCTGCGGGGTGATCGTGTCGGCGTCCTCGGTCGTGAGGCGCTCGCGCACGACGCGCTCCATCCGGTAGAGGCCGATCCGGAAGGCCTCCTGGATCAGCTCGCCGACGGTACGCAGTCGACGATTGCCGAAGTGCTCGTACTCGTCGAGGTGATCCTGGATCGGCTCGCGCGGCATCGAGACCGCCTCCGCCGCGTAGTCCTTGATGTCGGCGTCGAGCTCCTCGGGCATCCCGAGCAGCTTCGGCAGCGAGACCAGCTCCTTGACCAGGGCGATGATGTCGTCGTGGGTCAGGGTCCGGGTGTCGAGGTCGATGTCCAGACCGAGCCGCGAGTTAAGCTTGTAGCGGCCCACGCGCGTGAGGTCATAGCGCTTGGGATCGAAGAACAGCTGGTGCAGCAGCGACCGTGCCGCGTCGATCGACGGCGGCTCGCCCGGGCGCTGCTTCTTGAACAGCTCGATCAGCGCGCCCTCCTCGGTCCGCGTCGCCTCGGGGTCGGACTCCACCGTGTTGCGGATGTAGAGCGAGTTGCCGAACAGGGTGACGATCTCTTCGTCCGAGGCATAGCCCATCGCGCGCAGCAACACCGTGACCGGGAGCTTGCGCTTGCGGTCGATGCGGACGTAGACGCGCCCCTTCTTGTCGATCTCCAACTCCAGCCAGGACCCGCGTGCGGGCATCAGGTTGGCGATGAAGACCTGCTTCTCACGGTCCTTGGGCTCCATCACGTACGCGCCCGGGGAGCGAACCAGCTGCGTCACGACGACGCGCTCGGTGCCATTGATGATGAACGTGCCGCGCTCGGTCATCCACGGGAAGTCGCCCATGAACACGGACTGTTCCCGGATTTCGCCCGTCTCCCGGTTGATGAACGCGACGGTTACGGTCAGCGGTCGCGCGTAGGTCAGGTCCTTCTCACGGCACTGCTCAAGGCTGGCGACGGGCTCGTCGAAGACGAACTCTCCGAACTGCACGGCGAGGTTGCCGGTGTAGTCCTCGATCGGCGAGATGTCATCGATCGTCTCGCGCAGGCCACCGCCAACGGGGTCGGTCAGCCAGGTGAACGACTTGCGCTGAATATCAATCAGGTTGGGGACTTCAAGGACCTTGTTCAGACGCGCGAAACTACGGCGCGTCCGGGGGGCGTGAGCGGTTGCCAAGACGGCGACTCCTCGGGCGGTCGAGAGGGAGAGCTAGCGCCAACGTAAGCACAAAGCTCAGCGTGAGCGCGACCAACAAAGATAGCACACGGCATGGGTGCCCTGTGGAGGACCGCTCAGCTCTCACGGACCCCGCCCTCGGCGACCGCGTATGTGGCGCGGTGCCGGATGCTTCGGGCGGCTACGGCTATTGGCTGACCGCCGCAGTGTAGGGGGAAATCAGCCCCGGAGCAAGCCTGCCAGGCCTCAGGCCGCCCCGCCCACTAGTTGCCGGCGCGCAGCGAGCCTGCCGATCGGGATCCGGCGCAACGGCGGCGTTCGGAACGCCGGTCGGATCTCAACGTAGCGCAGCACGACCGGACCGACGCGGAGCACGTCGCCGTCGTGCAGGCTCGCGATCTCCACTTCACGACCGTTGACGAAGGTGCCGTTGGAGCTGCGGTCGTCCAGCACGCGGATACCGTCGCTTCGCTGGGCAAGGATTGCATGCCGGCGGGAGATGCGCGGATCCGCAATCCGGATGTCCGCGGCCAGTCCGCGGCCGATGTGGGTGATCGGGCGCGACAGCGGGATCAGATGCTCGGTCCCGGCTTGCTCGACGGCCACATAACGCCCCGGCGGTGCGAGCGCCTGCGGCACCGTCCGGTTGCGGGTGCGGTGGTCGAGCAGGCCGAGCACGTCGAGGACCTCGGGTCCGTGGAGCTCGATCGCGAGCGTGGGGGGTTCGACGTGGTCCCAGGCCGGCGCGAGGGGGAAATCTGGGGGCTGCGCTTGGATGGTCATGGCGCCAGCTAACCAGGGCTCACCAACCGCCAAGTCAGAGCGCGCGAAGAAACCACGAAGCTCACGGACGCCAGCTTTACGCAAGCCTTGCGCGATTTTGTATCGAATGCAGGATGTCGCGCATATGTGGCGTGCACGGACGTGCGCGTGGATCGCGACAGAGGGGGAATGGCATGCATTTCGTCCGCGTCTGTGCTGTTGTCGTGTCGTTCTGCACGGCTGTGCTGCTGGCCGGGTCAGGCTCCGCGCTGGCCGGACAAAGCCCAGGTACCTACACGCTCGTCATCTCTCCGGCCTCGGTTTCTGGCGGGACATCGACGACGTTCAAGTTCGCGCTGAAGAACCTCTCGTCGAGCAGCTCACGGCTCGAGTCGGCCAACTTCATCGCGCCGGCGGGCTTTTCCCTAAGGGCGGCGGCGTTGCCTGAAGGCCAGCCTGGAACTGCGTCGTTGCTCGGCAACGTCGTCGCACTGCGCGGCCTGACGCTCAAGCCGGGGTCGGTCCTGGACGTGAGCGTAACGGCGGTGGCTGCGTGCAGGTCGGCCCTCCACACGTGGGGCTCCGCAGCGGACACCGATTCCAATCTCACCGGCAGGCCGCTGACGCTAGGGGCGTCGCAGAGCAGCCTGACCACCACGGTCGCCGCCGCCTGCGCCCTGTCCTTCGCCACCCAGCCGCACAACGCCGTGGTGGGCCAGGACATCACCGGCAGCGCCTTCAACCCCATCGGAGCGCCTGTGACCGTGAACATCGTCAACTCGAAGGGCAACGTGGTGAGCTCGTCCTCAGCACCGGTCACGATCGCGCTGGGCAACAACCCCAGCGGCGCGACGCTCGGCGGGACCACCACCGAGGACGCGGTGAACGGCGTGGCGACGTTCAGCGACCTGAAGCTCAACCAGCCCGGCAACGGCTATACGCTGGTCGCCTCGAGCCCGAGCCTCACGGACGCCACGTCGAATCCGTTCGACGAGGCGGACACGGTAGCCACGTGCCTGCAGGGGCAGAGCTGCTCGACCAGCTTGAGCACAAGCGTCAGTCAGCTCCAGGTAACCGCGAATCCTGCCGCCAACCCGAACGTGAACTCAGGCACCCTGACCGAGTCCGTGGACGTGGGTACGCCGCTGACGTGTGCGGGCTACGAAGCGGTGGACCCGAACTGGTACGAGTCCGTGATGAGCACGAGCAATCGCGTCAAGGTGATCACCTATACGCTCGACAATACGAGCCCGGAGGGGATCCAGTTCTGCTTCGGCGCACCGTACGAGTTCACGACGAGTTCGGGCGGCCCGGCGCCCGCTGGGACGTTGCCCGACGGCACGCCCGGGTTCATCGGGCTGCTGCCGTCGTGCCCGGCGAGCGGACCGTGCGTGGAGTCGATCACGAGCTCGGAAGGCAATGAGGGTGCGAACACCATCATCACCGTCCGTATTCCGGACGGGCTGCCTGGCGATCCTTACATGCGAATGTAGGAAGCGAGCAGAGCCCGGGCCGCCGTCAGCGGATGGCGACCTTGGACTCGGCGACCGATGAGGGCAGCAGCGGAGTCGGAAGCTTCTCGATCATCAGCCGTCTCAGGATCTCCCCGCGCTCGCGCGACAGGCGGGGCTCTGCCATTCCCAGTGTGCCGAGCACGTCGATCGTCGCAGCGATGTCGTAGTCGGAGCCACGCTCGCGTGAAGCCTCGAGCGCGCTCACCAACTCCGTCTCGGCTTCACCGAGCTGCCCCAGACGAGCCAGGGCGATCCCGGAGATGCGCTGGAGCAATGGGCGGTATTTGTCCGCTCCGTCGAGCTCTTCCCGGGCGACGACGAGCGCGCGCGACGGGTCACCCGCGAATGCCTCGGCTTCCGCGATCAGGGCGGGGCGAAGTCAGCGTATGCATCGCTACTCAACCTGCGAAGGTCGGCCATCGCCGCCTCGAGCTTTGGCAGCGCTTCCCGATACTCACCACGGCGTACCGCCAGTCGGGCGAGCAGCACGTCCACGACGGCGACGCTGTGTCGTTCCGCGGTGGCTGTCCACACGCGACGCGCTCGCTCGAGGTGCGCTGCGGCTTCGTCGAGACGCCCCTGATCGGAGAGGATCTCGCCCACGTTGCAGTCCGTGTACGCGGCATCGCCCGGCATGCCAGCCCGCTCGCTGCACTCGCCCGACCTCCGATAGAGCGCGATCGCGTCGCTCCAGCGGCCGTCCCAATATGCGAACGAGCCGAGGTTGGTCAGGACCGCGGACTCATGCTCGGGGTCTCCGAGGCGCTCGTAGATCTCCAGCGCGCGCCAGGAGTGCGTGGCATCGTCGGGGCGACCCATTTCGACCAACGCGAAGTCCAGGTTGTAACAGGCGCGAGCGAGGGCGCGCATCTCCCCAACCGACTCGGCCTCCGCGATCGCCTGGCGACACGCCGAGGCGGCTCCCGTCCACCGACCCTGCCGATTGCGGATGCCGGCGAGGTATGAGCGCATGCGCGCGCGCCAGCCTACGGCCTCGCTGCTCTCCAGCCCCTCGATGGATCGCAGCCCGCGGTTCAGCCAGCGCACGGCCGCGGTCAGGGCCTCGCTGCGCCCGGCGACGTCCGCGTGGAGGTGGCACAGCCGCGCTTGGGCGATGGGGTTATCTCGGAGCAACCGGCGCGCTTGCGTCAAAGCACGGGTAGCCGCCGCCGGCTCCCCGATGCAGCGCAGGGCGTCGCCCAGTTGCTCCCATGCATCGGCTAGTGCCGAGGCGCCCTCCGCGCCGCCGACGAGCCCACCCTCCCGTCCCGCCTCGATCGCCCGCCGATACAGACGAGCCGCGTCTGCGTGTGAGAACCGCTCAGTCGCTCGCTTGGCGCCGAGCATCGCATATCGATGCGCCCGCGGGTAATCGCCGGCGAGGGATAAGTGATGCGAGAGAACCGCTGGGTCGGCGTCGATCTCGCGCCCCTGATCGTGCTCCAGCCTCCGCCCAACCGCTGAATGCAGCTCGCGCCGCAGCTTGAACGGCAAGCTCGCGTAGGCGACCTCCTGCAACGCGGGGCGTCTGAATCTCACCTGGCCATCGCTCTCGCGCGCAAACACGCCGGAGAGCCGGTCCCAGAATCCCTCGTCGGGTGGCGGCATGTCAGGCGCCATGACGTCCGCCAAACGTCTTGGGTGAAACTTCAGGCCGAGCACAGCCGCGCGGCGGACGACGGCACTGTCCCGCGGATCCAGTGCGTCGATGCGCGCCATGGTGGCAGCGCCGACACTGTCGGGGAGCTCATCGCGACTGCCGGCCGCGGCGGCCGCGAGCAGATCGAGCAGGAACTCGGGACTGCCGCCGGAGCGCTCGACGGCAAGCTCCACCACGTGAGGGGGCAGCTGCGTCGCTTCGGGTGTCGCCAGCGCGAGCGTTTGCACGTCCTCACGGGACAGCGGAGCCAGCTCGATCCGAGGGTGCGCGTCGTTGGCGAGGACCAGACCGCCTGCTGCGTCGCGGCGGGTCACCAGGACCACCCACGCCGAGGACTCGAGTTCGCGCGCCAGCGCATCGAACAGGGCCACGGACGCTGCGTCCATCAGGTCCGCGTGCTCGACCTCGACGACCGTCGGGACGACCAGTGCTTGGCTGAGGAAGCGAAGCACGACTTCGTGGAGCTTGGCGGGACGAGACTCCGGGGCCAGTTGCTCAACCTCCGTCGTGGACGGGGCCTCGACGTCGAGCACGATCGCGATCAGCGCGAGCCAGGGGAGCAGATCCGGTTGGGTGCGCTCGATCTCCGCTTGAAGCCGTTCGAGGACCCCGTCCTCTGGGTCGTCCCAACCCAGGCCGAGCAGCTGACGCAGCAGGTCCCGCCAGACGGCGTAGGGCGTCTCACGGGTGTAGACCTCGCACGTCGCGTGCAGCACCCGCATTCCCTCGCCCAGCTCGCGCGCTTCGCCCAGCAAGCGTGACTTCCCGCTGCCTGTCTCCCCCACGAGCTCGATCAGCGTGCCTGAACCCCCCTCGCGTCGACGATCGCCGAGCTCAGCAGATCGAGCTCACGCTGGCGGCCGATCAGCGGCAGGGGAGGGCGAGCTGTCCCTCCCAAACCGGCGCGAGTCACCGGGCCGACGTCCCACGCCTCGACCGGCCGCGCCTTGCCCTTGACACGAAATGGCTCCAGAGCCGTGCGGTCGAAGGTGGTCTTCGCGCGCTGCAGGCCCCCCCACGTGGCGTAGATGTGCCCGACGGGGGCCTTGCCCATCAGACGGGCCGCGAGATTCACGGTGTCGCCCATGACGGCGTACCAGCGTCGTTGAGGTGGACCGACCTCTCCCGTGAACACCGGGCCACGGTTGACGCCGACTTGGACCGGTAGTGGCGGATCGGCCTCAACAATCTGGCGCAGGGCCAGCAGCATTCGCTCTTCATCGTCTCCCACAACCCGGGGGGCGCCGGCGCTCAAGCGGATCTTGCCGCCGTTGGCGGAGATGTCCGAGTCCAGGAAGCAGACGTCGTAGCGTTCCGCGGCGTCCTGGACGAGTCGCACGAGCTGATCGAGTCGCTCGGCGGCGGCCTGCGCGCCTTGTTGCGCAAGCAGCTGATCGAGCTCCAAGAACTGAAGGAACGAGACCGCCGCGGTGCGATGCTCCGGCGCGGCATGTCCGCCCAGGAGATGCGCTCGCACCGTCGTCCACAGACAGCCGGCGATCGCTTCGTCTGTCGGCTTGGCAAGCCCTTCCTGCGACGCCCATTCGGACGCCGAAGGTGATCGTGAGAGGAGCACACCCGCTCCGACCTGGGCGCCCAGGCAACTGCGTGGCAGCAGCTCAGCGGTTTCAGCGCTGAGCAGGATCTGTCCGGCCGAGGCCAGGCTCTCCATGGCGACAACCGTGGTCGTCGCCGAGCCCCCGATCAAGAGCTCTCGATGGGATCCGCCGACGAGGAACATCACGTAGGGCCCGCTGTGCACCCCAACAGACATCCGCAGGACGATGTCGCTTCCGCCGGCGCGGATCCGGCCAACATCGTGCAGCGTGCGCCGCATCGCGACCGCCGAGGCGCACGCCCTCAGCGCGTGCTCTTCGCCCTCGAACCACAAGAGCATCGCGTCGCCGCCGAACTTCAGCAGCGAGCCGCCGCCGACGTAGGCATCGACCAACAGCCCGAGAAGCAGGCGTTGATCGTGTCGACCAGATGCTCGGCGCCCCTGTGCCCGTTCGGGCCAGGCGCTCGGAAAGCCGCGTGAACCCGGAGATGTCGGCGAACACGATCGTGCCGTGGAGCGTCTGCACCAATTCGCCCGGCGCCTGTGCCAGGCGCCGAAGCACCAATCGGGGGACGTAACAGTCCAGCTCGCCCGTGTACGTTTCCGCCAGCAGCGAAGTCCTCGTCAGCAGATCAGGCGAGCCTCCGAGGCGGGCTCGCTACATGGTGAGTCTAGTGCCGTACGTCGAGATTTCGCGGCAGCCGCCGAGCTGCGCACCGGCGCGGTGCGCAGCTCGATACGGCGAGGCTACTTGAGCTCGACGGATCCGCCGGCCTCTTCGAGGTCAGCTTTGAGCTTCTCGGCCTCGGCCTTGTCGACGCCCTCCTTGATCGGCTTGGGCGCCTCATCGACCAGCGCCTTGGCCTCCTTGAGGCCGAGGCCCGTGACCGCCCGGACGACCTTGATGACCTGAATCTTCTTCTCGCCGGCAGCGGTCAGCACGACGTCGAACGCGCTCTGCTCCTCCTCCGCCTCAGCGGCGCCGTCGGCGCCCCCAGCGGCCGGCGCAGCCGCGGCCACCGCAGTGGCCGAGACGCCGAACGCCTCTTCCAGCGCCTTGATTCGCTCTGAGAGCTCCAGCACGGAGATCGTCTTGAGCTCTTCGATCCAGTCTTGGGTGGTGGTCATGCTTCCTCCTTATTCGCCGGACGGTTCCGCGTCCGACGCGGATTCCTGTTCAGATGGTTGTGGATCAGGCTCGCTCGAGGGCTCGGCAGCCGCCTCAGGCTCGGGCTCGGCAGCCGCCTCAGGCTCGGGCTCGGCAGCCGCCTCAGGCTCGGGCTCG
>CALAQT010000222.1 GCA_937888775.1 uncultured Actinomycetes bacterium
GATCGGTGACGAGCAGGAGTCCGAGTTCGGCCAGTTCATCGCCGACGAACAAGCCGCGTCTCCCTACGAGCGCGCCGTGGAGATCCTCACCAAGCAAGCCCTGCGAGACGCGCTTGAGAACCTCAGCTACCGCGAGCGGCGCGTGCTCGAGCTGCGCTACGGGCTCGGCGGCGAGCACCCGCGCACGCTGGACGAGGTCGGGCGGACGTTCAACGTCACCCGCGAGCGGATCCGCCAAATCGAAAACCAGTCGCTCAAGAAGCTCCAGACCCTCCCCGAAGCTCAGCAGCTGCGTGACGACGTCGAGATCGCTTCCGGCTATCCGCGGCGCCGGATCGGGCACCGAATCTAGAGTCATCAAGCTGATCCTGGATCTCGTGCTGGGCGCGACGCAGACGAGATCGAACCGTCGCTCAGGCGACCAGCCAGATGGCGCCGTCGCGCACCTCGACCGGGAATGTCTTCAGCGACCGAGCGCCGGTCGTCGCCTTCACAGCGCCCGCCAGCGGCCTAAACGCGCCCTGGGGACCCTGCAGCATCGCGCCGGTACCGACGTCATAAAGCGCTGCGTGCCATGGACACTGCAGGCATCCATCATCAGTCACGCGCCCCTTGCCCAGTGACGCGAACAGATGGCGACAGCGGTTAGAGACCGCGAACGGCTTGCCGCCACTGATGCCAACCGCCAGAGCGCCGTGCGGTGTCTTCTCCACGACCACGACCTGTGAGACACCGAGGTCATCGACGGCAACCAGGCGGGTGGCAGACTGCTCGGAGGTGGTCACGTGCGCACTATCTCACACGAGCGACGGGGATCCCAGCTGTAGCACCGGCGCGATCACAAGAGGTCGAGTCCTGCAGAGAGTCTGGACCGGTGGAGGACCGCTACCGCTATCTGCGGCTCGACGCGAGGGTCGACAAGGTCCGCGACGGCGCGCAGGTTGTACGCGAGCGCCGTTGGTCGCACACGCCGTGCTCGAGACCCGGCGCTGCGAGGTGATCTGCCTCGATATCGGCGACGCGGACACCGATACGTTCTTGACCGCGTTCGGGCTCGGCGTCGTTGGCGTGTAGCTCGCGATCTCCGACGCCTACCAGGGACTCAAGGCGGCGATCATGGCGCTCGCGGTGATCGCGAGCTTCGACCACGGGTCAACGATCCGCACGCGAAGACCCCGTCAGACTCCGCGCTTCCGCGCGTCCTGGCTGAGGACCCGCGCGATCTGGGGGGCTCGGTCCGCCTGTCCAACTCGTCGAGCCGTTCGTCGCGCAGGACCGACTGGCGATGGATCGCGTCCTGAAAGCCTTCGAGCTCCGCCTCCAGATGCTCTACGCGTGCCTCAAGGATCTCCATCGGGCGCTCCGAACCAGCGTCCGGCGGCGTCATTACCGGCTTTGTGCCTGGCGTCATGCGGCGATTGCGTTGGGTTGTCACTGCTCATGACCTCCTCGCTCTCTGTGGGAGTCGCGCGAGACGACGAGGGAGAGAGACCCAACGGGCGAGTCGGCTGGCCCCGCGAGTCTCGATCAGTGGCCCCCAACTCCGCGCGTCTGCGCGATCGCGCTTCGGTCACAGTCAAGCTCCAGGCTGAAGCTCCACACGCCGGGCCAGCTAGAACAAGCTACTCCTCTCCAGATCCCGCACCGCACGGCAGCAGCCGAACGCTTTCAAGATCGTGACCCCGCCGCCCAGCACGTTCAAGCAACGGTGGGCCGGTGGAATCAGGCACCGGTCGTTGTGGCGAATGACTGACGCCGACTATCCTCGGCTACCACGAACAATGAGGGGTGAGCATGGCCTTTGCAGTCGGCAAGCGCGTCGTGGCTGAGTCTGAGTCAACGGACCGCCGGCCCCGCTCGGGTGTCGTTGAGGGAGTGTTGCGCGGCGATCCCTCGCCTCGTTATCGGATCTGCTGGGACGACGGCCACGAGACCATCTACACGCCCGCGAGCGGCGCTCTCCGAGCCGAACGACCCCCCACGAGGCAACGGCAAGCGGCACCACGAAAACGCTAGCCAACCTGAGCTGCGACGATCCGCTGCGCCGGGAACAGACCCAGGCGCCACCGACTCCCCGATCAGCCACCGCGCACGCCGAGGTCGACCAAACGGCTTGTCCCTGCCTGGCCAAGCTGCTGCTGAGCGGTAGAGGCACCGCCCGGGCGCGGGTAGCGTGCCATGATGGTGCGGCCCCGAGGTAGCCCCGGACAACAGAGCCAGGACCGCCGCCCTATGGCCTTATCTCGCAGTCCCGTACGGGCCGCTGCTGGGACGCTTACGGCTCTGCACGCGCCAGAGCTCACAGTCCGGGCCATCCGCGGTGATCGCGAGACGTACTGCAGCCGGCTATCGGTGCTGCCGGTGCGCGGCGGGTGTGTCTCGGGGTTCTGGCCGGAGCAGGCGCACGCCGACCAGCCGCCCGTGGTCATAGACGCGCTCGATCACGTATCCGTTCAGCTCGAGCTCGGAGACGACGGCGGCCGGGAACGCAATCCCGCCGGCGTGCAGCTCGCCAAAAGCGACCGGCTGGTCGCCGGCCTCGCGCAGGCGCTCCAGCAGCCGCTGTTGCTGGACGTCAGCGAGCGTCATCGACGGATTGGTCCCCTCCAGCAGATGGTGGGCGCCTCGAGCGTTTCCAAGCCGCGCTGCTGGCACCGGACGTTTGGCGACTGGGGGTTTGGTCGCCGTCCACCGCTGCCCCCGCCGCAGTCGACTCACGCGCTCTGCGATCGTCGCCACTGACGTGGCGACGTCGCCCACTCCGCCGCGGCGAGCTTCGAGCACAGATCCAACGCGCGGTTGGCGACCAGCGCGAACAACACCCGCTCGACATCCGTCGCGAACCGCCTGGGCCCGAGCACCCTGCGAGCGCGCCGTCGACCCCAAGGCGCCCCACAGCCCGTCGAGCAGCCATACCCCGCCCAGCGACCGCGAAACAACGACCTCGAACTCCCCCGACGCGCCCGGCAGCGGCACCCGCTGCCATCAACGTCGGTGAACCTGGCGATCGACGCCGCCAACCGACGCAGTCTCTCGCCGGATCTCGTCGTCGATCGTGCGCAGGTAGGGCGCGACGAGCTCGCCGTAGTCGGCCTTGCGCGCGGCGGGCAGGTCCTTCCAGCCGGTGACCGAGCCGCGGCACCGCGCGGCACCGCACAGGCACACGGCCGGGAAGTGGTCGATCGTGAAGTTGCGCATGGCGTAGTCGAACGTCAGCTCCTGCCCGGCGCCAATCGGCTGGCGGGCGACGAAGTCAAAGGCCTGCCCGTCGTTGAGCCGGACGCCACAGTTGGGGTCGCAAGAGTGATTGACCTTTGGACCGAGGCCGCCGTGGAGCGCCCAGCGGCCGGGACCCACCTGCGTCGCGTGCGAGTCGTTGCCCGTCAGCCCCCCGACCAAGAAGCCAACCATCACGGTCTCGCCGACCGCGAACGGGCGTGTGGCCATCACCCCATCGCCCTTACCGTCGGCCGTGCGGCGCAGCTCGACGCCCTCCTCCTCCGGAATCTGGGTGCTCGCCCCGCGCTCCGGCGATCTGTCGCCACGCGACGCGGTGGCGCCGGGCGGCCTGGACGGATGAACGTGGGGCAAGGGATCCCCTTTCGGTTGACGCCCTCGAAGGACGAGCATAGCCCCCGACCGTCCGAGCCCCCCGGCGGCCCCCCGTGCTCGCTCATGCCGTCGAGTCGGAAGTTCGACGGCACTCCAGGCGCGGGCTCGACTCGGTCGGCACCCGTTGCCCGCAGCCAGACCAGCACTACGACGGCGGGCACACTGTCAACGACGACTGGCGAGCACGCACGAGAGCTTCGCGACGATCGTGAGATCAGCGTACAGCCGGACTCGATTCAGACCACGCACGCGCATCGGCAGCCGACCGCGCCTACTCCATTACATCTCGGGATACCATTCCTCAAAGCGCGGGCTACGCAGCTTATGTGCGCACGCGGGCGTCACTCGGGTCCCACGAAAGCGTGGACTCCGCTAGGCGTCGAGGCTAGATCTCGAAGTCCCCGCTATGTGAGGAGACGCCCTTGTCTCGTATTCAGCAGGTCATAGACACACTCGAGGCTGAGCGCGCTGAAGTCCAGAAGCATCTGGCTTGGATCGAGCAGCAGATCAAGGAGTTCCACGCCTACAGTGGCGGCTCAGCTGCGGTCGCTCCGGCTCGCTCCGTGCGCCGTGCGACTGCGCGGCGCGCGAGCACTCGGCGTGCAACCGCGCGCAACCGTCAGGGCGACACCAAGGCGAGCATCATCGACTTCCTCGCCCAGCATCCGGGGAGCACCGCTGGTGATCTCGCTAAGGGCCTGAACCTCAATCCCGGAAGTGTCTCATCCCGCCTGACCCAGCTCGCGAAGTCCGGCGAGATCAAAAAGGCATCACGCGGCTACAGCACGAAGTAGACGGCGCGACCCCGCGGACACCAGCGCCCACCCCGTCGCTCACACCGAGCCAGCCTGGACTCCACGGACGCTGCGAAGCAGGATCCCGCGCCAGGCGGACCCGTCCATCCCGCCGACTCCAGCAGTGTCCGGCCGCGCAACCCAGCCCCACCACAGTACCGGTCCAAAACGGCTGCGAGCGTGATCGATTTCGCGGCACGAGACTCTCGCCTACCCTGGGAATGCGAGAGTAGGTATTCAGGTCGGACCTGCCGGCCCTGAATACCGCATCGCGATCCGAGCGGCCGTCTGAGTCGACGAGTTCGAGAGTGCCGAGTTTGAGGAATTCGAGGCGTCTCGGCCGGCGCTCGCTGGGCTTCTGCTTCCCGCCGAAGGCAGCCACGCCGACGAACGCGGCGACGTGACTGCGTTTGGTGCAGAGCGATCACGCGCCCGCGCGCGGGAAGACCTGCTTCTCCCCGGCGGCGCGGCTCAGCCGTGATCGCTCCGAAGACCCGGAATGCCGCGGGAAGCAGGGCGCACTTCTTTTCCCCGTCCCGGGGGCGAGCGTCGCTTGTGCTTACTTGTCGTCGGTTGGCCGGTCAAGGCACGCCAGGTGGTGCGTGAGGGCGGTTGTCGGGTCGGATGGTTCGCGCGCGGGCGCCCGGGCTTACTTCGGTCCGCGACCCTGCTGTGTGGGTCGGTGACGTGATGTTTGATGGGGTGACCCCGCTGGGGAAGGCGTTGCGGCCGCTCATTCTTTCCAGGCCGTCCACCGGTTGGTGTCGGCAGCGCAATGCGAGGAGCCGGCCGCGGCGCATCGGTTGAGTGAGGGCTTGGCGCGCGCGATCCAAGGTCACGCGGGCGTGAGCGCCTCCTCGCCGAGCTCGCGGAGGGTGTGGTAGCTGCGCTTCAGCAGCTTGCGTGAGAGCGCGAGGCAGGCGCGGTTGCCGCCGATCCGCTCGGCGGTCTGCCGGTAGTACTCGTGGTCGGGGCTGCCGGCGCGCCGCGCGGTCTGCACAGCCTCGAACAGCATCCACCGCAGCGCGGGCGGCCCTTGTCGCGAGAGGTGGCCGGGGCTGCGGCGCTGATCAGATTGGTGGACGGTGATGTCCAGCCCGGCATAGCGGACCACGTCGCGAGAGCTTGAGAAGCGGCTGGCGTCACCGAGCTCGGCGAGGATCGTGACCGCGGTCAACGGTCCGATCCCGTAGTGGCCCATCAACGCCTTGCACCCCGCCTGTCGACGCGCATACGCGCGCAGCTCCTTATTGATCGGCGCGAGCTGCAGGTCGAGCTGGTCGATGACCGAGATCGCGACGGTGATCTG
>CALAQT010000223.1 GCA_937888775.1 uncultured Actinomycetes bacterium
CGGCATACGAGATATTGGCGTGACTGGAGTTCAGACGTGTGCTCTTCCGATCTTAGTGCAAATCCGTGTCGGTCGGGCTGCTCGAAGCAGAACCACGGCTCGCCGGGGCGGCGCGAGGCGGCGACCAGCGCGCTCGGATCTGCGGCGCCCTCGGTCAGCGCGGTAAAGCTGATCAGGGCCGGACCGCCGCGCTCACGGGCTCGGCGCAGTCCTTCCTGAACCCTGGCTTCCAGCCGCCGGACGGCGGTCGCATCCAGCAGCCCTGTAGACAGCGATGCGGTGGCGGGGCGAGGCACCGCGGGGAGGCTAGTGCCCTGATTCAGACATTGCGCGGCAGGCTCGCGAATTTCGACTCACGACAGCAGTGCACTAGCCGCCCTCCGAAGCGGGCTGGGTGCCGGCCGCGGCGAGCACGCGGTCAAGCGTGCCCGTGAATGCCTCATAGACGTGGCGCTGCAGCCACATCGC
Source organism: uncultured Actinomycetes bacterium (assembly GCA_937888775.1). The sequence goes on from CALAQT010000223.1 coordinate 469, forward strand.
GCGGAACATGTGGTCACATGAGGGGATTCGCTCCACGCTCAGATTCGGCCAGCGATCGAGTTGATCGAGCAGCCCCTGACGGACAAACTGGTCGTGCAGCGGCTCGTCATGGCCGAGCACCAGCAGCGTCTCGGTTTCCCGGTCGCGCAGCGCGTCCAGCGCCTGCACCGTCACGCGACGCTGCTTGCGCTCGACCGAGCGAGACAGGAGCCGCCACGCGTTGTCCGGTCGGGCAAAGCGCGCAGCCTTGGCGACGAACTCGCGGTCGGTCGCCTGCCTTCGCAGGTTTGGCAGTCCACCGGCGAGCACGGTGCGACGCCCGCGCTCGGCGACCAACTCCTCACTCCAGAAGAACGCGTAAAGATTCAACAGCAGCACGCCGGCGATGCGGCGATCGGCCAGCGCCGCGTGCAGTGCGCGGTAGGCCCCTGAGCACAGCCCGCCGAGCACGAATCGTGCGGGAAGCCCGCGCTGCACGAGTTGATCGAGCACGCCCTGCACCTCTTTGGTCCTCCACGGGTAATAGAAGCTCGCATCGGTCAGCAGCGACGGATCGTCGCCCTCGGATTCGCCGATTCCGCTCAGATCGATGCGGACGCTGGGAACGCCGCGAGCGGCCCACCGGCGCGGCAGATCGACCCAACCGCGATTCGGTCCCGTGTGGGGCAGCGCGCCGGCGCCCAGCAGCACCGCGCATACGGGCGCGCAGGGGATATCGGCGGGTTGCGACAGGACCGCGAACAGATCCGCGCGCGGGCCCGCCAGACGCAGCGGGAGCTCACGAAGCGCCACCCCGTCGTGGGTGAACTCGAGCGCCTCGCCCTCGGCCGGAACCCGAGCACTCGGTGTCCGGGCCCGTCCGCACGATGAGGCCGGCGCCTTGGCCAGCCATCGGCTGGTCAGCGCGATCGTGTCAGCGGGTGGCACGGACTGCTGGGGGTTTTCCATCAGGGCGCCGTAGTCCTTACCTTCGGCGATCGTCACGTCCGCCCCGACGCGCTCGAAATGCTCTTGCAGGCGTCGATCGGCGCTGAGCCCGTCACGTCCAAGCAGCAGCACTCGTCGCCGCTGCGCATCGGGCCACTCCGTGTCGGTCAACGTCATCTGCTCGAGCTCGCTCACGGCCTGGGCACTGAGCAGGTAACCGGTGAGCGAAAGCTCTCCCGGCGCCAACAGATCCTCGCCGACCTCCTCGGCGTATTCGGACGCGACGATCTGAGAGAGACTCCGCAGCTCTCGCAGCATTGAGCGTCCTCTGGACGGCACCGCCCACAGGACGAGGTCGTCGACCGCCGCGCCCTGGGAGGCCGCGAGACAGGTCAGCATGCCGCCGAGCCCGATCCCGATCCCGACCACGCGCTGCGCGCCGGTCGTTTCCCGCAGCCAGCCGGCGGCGCCGGCGACGGCGTCGACCCAGACCGACATCCGGTCAGGGTCACGGGCGCCACCCGCGCTGTCGCCGGTCGAGGGCAGCACCAGTCTGGCCGTGGTGTGACCGTCGTCGGCCAACGAGGTGGCCCAGGCACGCAGGCCCCGATAGGAACAGTCCGCCTGCCAGCCGAACGGTCCCAGCAGCAGCACGGCGGTGGCGGTCGTCCGCTCGACCGGCGCCGCGTGCAGGAAGGCGAGCACCGGATCGGGCTCGAGTGCCAGGCAGATCGGCCGGCCCCGGGTCTCGCGCTGTGGCGATGTTCGGGGTACCGTGGACATCTACGAAGCGACGCTCATGGACGCCAGAGCTCGGCGCGCACGGCCCGCGGCCAGGTGTCCGGGTCCAGACCGTGGGTGCGCAGCAGCGCCAGCACGATTCGCTCGTGTCCGAACCCCAGGCAGGCCGTATGCGCGATGCCGCCATCGGCCAGCTCGATCCCGTAGGTCTCGCCGAAGTGCTCGCGGTGGTGGTTGAACGAGGCCAGCGCGGTCGGCTCCGGGCCGGCGATCTGCACCAGCAGCTCCAGCTTGAGGCGCTCGTCGCGCTGGTTGGTCGCCAGCATCCGCCCGCGGCGGCCGAAGAACGGGTCGTTGGCGGTGTCGAACTCGGCGGCCAGTCCCAGCACGCCCAGCAGCTCCAGCCCGCGCTGCGCCCATTCGTCGCGCCAGCTGAGCACGACATCGGGCTCGCCGATGCGCACCAGCTCGTGCTGGTGGAAGATCTGCCGCCGCGCCGGGTCCAGCGAAGGCTCATGCCGGAACACCCACGCACCGCCGGCGTCGATGAACACGCCACCCGGCGCCAGCTTTCCTCGCGCCGCGATCGCCGGGTAGATCGGGTAGCAGGCCGCCGGCATCAACGTCAGCTCGGTCATCTCCTGGAACTCGCCCCAGTCCTCGTGGCGGCTGGCGCGCTCGCCCAGCAGCGTCGCCTGCGATTCGTTGCCCTCAAACGAGTAAACGCTCCCGGCGAGATGCGTGAACGACGACAGATAGCCGCTGGACTCCAGCTGGCGCCGGGGCAGCACCGGCGGGAAACGCAGCTTCTCGGCTCCCCGGGCCGTCGCTTCCGCGCTGAGGCGCTGATCCAAACGGTCGCGCACACCCTCGAACACCGCGTTGTGCCCAAAGCCTGGGACCCCGGTCTCAAGCAGCAGGCCGGCCCCGATCAGCTCGGCCATGAACTCCGCCTGATCCTCGGTGGCCGGGCGAGTCTGCGGCGATACCGCGGCTAGACCTCGTTGGCGGTCCGGCGCAGCCTGCCGACGGACTTCAGGTCCCGATCGACGACGATGCTCATGCGGCCTGCGCCTGAAGCTCGCCGATCGCGGCCGCGATCGCCGACACGCTCCCGAACACGCTGCGCTTGAGCATCTGGTCGGGAAACTCGATGTCGAAAGCCTCTTCGAGCGCCAGCATCACGTTCACGCTGGCGTGGAGCTCATTCCGGCCTGGAACAGATCCGCGTTGTCGGCCAGCGAGCCGATGTCGACGGGGAGCCGCGCATGGTTGCTCAAGACGGCCCGGATATCGGTGTTAAGAGAGTTGCTCATGGTCCTGTCTCGGCCAGCACGATGGCCGCGGCGTGCTGGGGTTCGTGGGTCAGGCTGACGGCCAGGCCGGTCACGCCCCGGGCTCGGGGCTGAGTTCAATCGCCGGCTGGCCGTGGACGGCGCGACGAACCGCGATCGAGCGCCAGCTGATGCCCTCGTCGGTTCGCCCGAGCGCTTTCATGGTCGCCTCCTTGGCCGCGAACCTCGCGGCCAGGCGCGCCGGATCGCCGGCGCAGTCGGCCAGCTCCTGCTCTGTATAGATCCGTTGCAGGTACCGGCTCCCATGGCGGGCCATGGACTCCTGCACCTGCTCAACAGTGACCAGATCGATACCGACGCTGACTGACATTGATAACCCTATCTACGGCCTGGCGAGGATAAACCTTTAGTCGGGTGGCCAGGTCTATGCGCTGCACCCGGGCTGTTGGAGCGTGTTATTGGACCCGAGCTGAGGGCGGCGGCGCGCTCATCGGAGCCGCCGATTTAGGTTTCCCCCCGGCCGCGCGAGATCGCACGGTCTCGCCCCTGAGCTCTGACCACTAGGTCTCCCCCCGGCCGCGCGAGATCGCACGGTCTCGCCCCTGAGCTCTGACCACTAGGTCTCCCCCCGGCCGCGCGAGATCGCACGGTCTCGCCCCTGAGCTCTGACCACTAGGTCTCCCCCCGCCCGCGCGAGATCGCGATCTCGCCGGTCCGCGCCATCTCGATCAGTCCGAACGGCCTCACCAGCCGCTCGAAGGCGTCGACCTTGTCGCACGTGCCGGTCACCTCGACGACCAGCGAGCGCTTGGTCACGTCGACGACCTTGGCACGGAAGATCTCGCAGATCTGCATCACCTCGGCTCGACTGGTCCCGTCGGCGTTGACCTTGAACAGCGCCAGCTCGCGCGCGAGCGTCTCCTGCGGCTCGAGGTCCCGGATCTTCAGAACGTTGATGAGCTTGTGCAGCTGCTTGGTCACCTGATCGATCGGGTGCACCGCTCCGTCGAGCGTGAGGGTGATCCTGGAGATCGACTCGTCGTCGGTCGGCCCGACCGCCAGCGTGTCGATGTTGAAGCCCCGCCGGGCGAACAACCCGGTAATGCGGGTTAGAACACCGGGCTTGTTCTCAACCAGGATCGAGAGGATGTGCTTGCGGCCCGTGCGCAGCCCGACCGACGCCTCGAGCTCGTCGAGCGACAGGACCTCCTTGGTGGCCGGCTCTCCCATCTCAGCCAACCATGTCCCGCGCGGCCTGGCCGGCGGGGATCATCGGGTAAGTGTTCTCCTCGCGGGTGACGCGAACGTCGACCATCACGGGCCCCTCGGTGGCCAGCGCCTCGCGCATGTCAGAGACGAGCGTGCTCTTGTCCTCCAGGCGGATCCCGGTCGCACCGTAGGCCTCGGCGACCTTGACGAAATCGGGCCATTGGCCCATCTCGACCTGGCTGTAGCGCTTGTCCCAGAACAGCTCCTGCCACTGGCGGACCATTCCGAGGTAGCCGTTGTTCATGATGAACACCTTGATCGCGATCCCCTCCTGGGAGCAGGTAGCGAGCTCCTGCATGTTCATCTGCACCGACCCGTCGCCCGCGATGCAAACCACCATCTGATCCGGGCAGCCGACCTTGGCTCCCATCGCCGCCGGCAACCCGAAGCCCATCGTCCCCAGACCGCCGGAGTTGATCCACCGACGCGGCTTGGGGAAGTGGAAATACTGCGCGGTCCACATCTGGTGCTGGCCGACGTCGCTGGTCACGATCGCGTCGCCGCCCGTCGCCTGATACAGAGCCTGGACCATGTACTGCGGCTTGATCTCGGCGTCGGTCGAGTCCTCGTAACCGAGCGGATGGCGCTCCTGCCAGGTCCCGATCCGCGACCACCACTCCTCCAGCCGCGAGGGATCCGCCGACAGGGCACGGTACTCGGCGGTCAGCCGCGGCAGAATGTTCTTGGCGTCACCGACGATCGGGATGTGCGCCGGAACGTTCTTGGAGATCTCGGCCGGGTCGATGTCGATATGGATGAACTTGGCGCGAGGAGCGAACTCCGACAGCTTGCCGGTGATCCGATCGTCAAACCGGGCGCCGATCGCGATGATCAGGTCGGCCTCGTCCATCGCGTAGTTGGCCGTCCGGGTCCCATGCATCCCCAGCATCCCCAGCCACTGCTCGTGCGGAGCCGGGAAAGCACCCAGCGCCATCACCGTACAGGTGACCGGAAACCGGTCGCAGGTCGCCAGCTCGACCAACTCCGCGGCCGCGTTAGCCGCCACCACACCACCTCCGGCATAGATCACCGGCCGGCGCGAGTTGGCCAGCGCCTTGGCCGCGATCCGGATCTGCTTCTGGTTGCCGTCCGTGGTCGGCTGATATCCGGGCAGATGCACATCGGTGACCGGCTCATACGGGATGTCGGCACGACTGAGATCCTGGGGAATATCGACCACCACCGGACCCGGCCGCCCGCTGCGCGCGATATGAAACGCCTCGTGAACCGTGCGCGGGATCTCCAGCGGATGCTGGATCATGAAACTGTGCTTGACGATCGGCATCGTGATCCCGATCGTGTCGGCCTCCTGGAAGCCGTCGGTCCCCAGCAGCTCGGTCCGCACCTGTCCGGTCAAGAACACCACCGGCACCGAATCCATCATCGCGTCACAGATCGGCGTCACCAGGTTGGTGGCACCGGGACCGCTGGTCCCCAGCGACACGCCAACCTTCCCGGTCGCCTTGGCATAACCCTCGGCGGCGTGCCCGCCCCCTGCCTCGTGACGGACCAGGATGTGGCGGATGCCGGCATCGTAGAACGCGTCGTAGGTGGGGAGGTTCGCGCCACCCGGCAGGCCGAATACGACATCGACACCTTCGGCCTTCAGGCACTCCATCAGGGCATCGACTGCGCGCATAAACGGTCCCTCCTTCCGGGGCTGAGCGGTTCGCTTGAGCTGCGCCGCGGAGGATCGCGCGCGCAAGAACCGCCAGTGTAACGCTGGGGCCCGAACGTCCGCGGCCTAGGGCAAGTGCGCTAGGCGGCCCGCTGGAGCGGCACCTCGGGGGCGATCGCGACGTCCGGGAACTCAAGCTCGGTTCCACAGCGCGTGCAAACCGCATCGTGCAGCTTGAGCACCGCGCCGCACCCCGAGCACTGTCGCCGCAGCTCCCGGTTATCCCAGCGATAGCAGACCGCGGCCAGCAGACCGATGAACGGCACACAGAAGGCAACCAGGAACCAGATCGCAAACGAACTGCCCTTCATCCTGCCGACGACCCCTCCGGCCAGGCCGAAGAACGACAGAATGACCAGCAGGCCCATGCCCTGCATCGGGCCCTGCTACCAGACGATTGTCTTGAGCGCCCACAGCACGGCGGCGACCGCCGCCACCACGAGCGCGATCCAGAACACCGTGACGACCAGACCGATCACGATGTGGACCGCGAGCGCAGCGACCGCAATCAGCACCAGTCCCGCGGTTACTTTCCGCAGGGCCGGATGCCGAGTGGGGCGAGCTTCGAGTTCGCGTTGCATGACCAAAGCTTAGCGCCGACCGACCCTGGAACCGCAAGCGCGCCTGAGACCGCTCTCAGGCGCGCTCGACTGCTCTCAGGCGCGCTTGAACTGCTGCAAGACGCTCGCTGCGGACGGGGACTGCGCTTCGCGACGCAGGCGGGCCAGCCGGAAGCGGCGCAGCGGGGCTGCTCCAGACTCCGGCAGGCCCGTACGCCGATCGGCGATCAGAACGACCCTGGCTGTTGTGGCTTCACGATTCATGGTCGGAATGATCGCTTCTGGGCCCCGGAACCTCATTGGCCCCAGGGACAAACTTCTCCGGTCCACGTGGGCCGCGCGGCCCGCGACGTGCGGTTTTTCTCATGCAGGGGGCCGCGACATGCCGACAAGTTCGGGTAAGTACTGATCCTGATCAGCAGAATCCGCGTAACTGAGGGTGACGTCTAGGGTCGATAAACACCATGTATGGCGATATCAACTCAGGCCAGACCTCGGGGCGATTTCCAGGACTCAGCTCGGGGGCGGTTTCCAGGGACCTAGGAACTTCCATTTCCCTTGCTAAAGCGCGCTAACATGTTTAACGACCGATCGAGTGTTGAGGCGCCACCGGTCAAGGATTCTACGGTTGGGCGGGCGCACAGGGCCATGTCGTCTTCCGGAAGCGGGAAGCAATCGGCAGTTACAGATGAGGCACCACGGATGACCCCACCTCCTGGAGTAACGCACGCGGCTGCCCGTGTCGGTCTCGGTCGCAGTGCCCGGAGCGTTGCGGTCAACCGCCGGCTCATCCACCTGCTGGACATGCGGACGTGGGGGACGACCCGCCTGGTCATCGACCTGATCGTCCTCTACGTGGCCGCCAGCGCCGCCCTGCTGGGTGATCCGTCAATTCACGCGGACTGGAGGGATCGACTGCTGGTGATCGCCTTCCCGCTGCTGGTACTGACCATCATGCATGCTCGCCGCAGCTTCGAGGATCGGCTCAAGGGGTCTCTGCTGGACTCAACCTCTCAGGTGCTGGGCAGCGTGTCTCTCGCGGCGATGCTGACCATCGCCCTGGACTCGGCCTTCAGCGCGTCGCATCCCCTCGCGCTCGCGCTTCGCCTGTGGCTGTTCGCGGTCGTGTATCTCGGCACCGAGCGTGCGGTGCTGATGTCCCTGCGTCGGCACGCCATGAGCAAGGACGCCTTCTCGATTCCCACCCTGATCGTCGGCGCCGGCGTGATCGGAGCCCGCCTGGTGATGCGGCTCACGGCCGAGCGCGGCTACGGGCTGCGGCCGGTCGGGTTCCTCGATGCCGATCCGATGCCGGTTCCCCAGCGCCTCGGCATGCCGGCCATTCCCGTGCTCGGTGGTCCCGATGCCCTGCTGGACGCGGTGCAGCAGACTGGCGCGCGCCACATCATCCTGGCCTTTTCCTCCGAGCCCGACCACGTTCTGGTCTCCAAGGTCCGTGAGTGCCAGGAGCTGGGGATCGAGGTCTCGCTGGTGCCGCGGCTCTACGAGGCGATCAATGACCGCACGACGCTCGATCACGTAGGTGGTCTGCCCCTGCTGACGCTGCACTCCGTGGATCCGCGCGGGTGGCAGTTCGCGATCAAGCACGCGTTCGACCGCGGCCTGGCTCTGCTGCTGCTGCTGCTGGCGGCTCCGGCTGTGGCCGTGATCGCGCTCCTGGTTGACATGACCTCCCCGGGCCCGGTGTTCTTCCGTCAGCGCCGCGTCGGGCGCGATGGTCATGAGTTCGACCTGTTCAAGTTCCGCACCATGCGCCTGCCCGACAGCGAGCTCGACTTTGAGCCTGAAGACGGCTTTGCCCCCGGGGGGATCGAGGGCATCGACCGGCGCACACGGGTCGGGCGCGTTCTGCGTGAGCTGTCCCTGGACGAGCTGCCGCAGCTGCTGAACGTCCTCCGCGGTGACATGAGCCTGGTTGGTCCTCGTCCGGAGCGGCCCGAGTACGTGGCCCGCTTTGCGCGTGACGTCGCTCGCTACGAGGACCGGCATCGGGTCAAGTCAGGCATCACCGGTTGGGCTCAGGTCCACGGGCTCCGCGGACAGACCTCGATCGCCGACCGTGTCGAGTGGGACAACTTCTACATTCAGAACTGGTCGCTGCGGTTCGATCTACGGATCCTCGTGCTGACCGTCGCGGAGGTCCTGCGGCTCCGCGACAGCGCCTGATCCCGGACGTTCAGAACGACAAGCTGACCGGCGGCTGACGACGGCCCGCAGCCCGGCGGGCGACGGCCGGCGCCGCGTACCAGGTGCCGACGACGAAGCGCATCACCGGCCCGAAGCTGCGCGCCGCCGCCGCGCCCATGAAGTGCAGCCCGGCGACCGAGGACTCGAGGCCGGGACCGAGCACCGGGTAGCCGCCCGCCAGCTTGAGCTCTGCAGCCAATCCGCGGTCCAGGACGGGTAGCGGCGCACGTCGACCGTGTAGCCGGTTCCGAGCAGCACGTGGTCCACCGTCCGACTCGAGCCATCGATCAGGTCCAGCCTCACGGCGCCGTCCCGCTCCGTCGCGTCGACCACCGCGGCACCGCAGGAGATCGGGACCTCCGCGAGCCGGGAGGCCAGCCAGCCGGAGGCCGCTGGCCGGATGCAGCGGAACGAGACGGTCGGCTGGAGCGACTCGGGAACGTGACGGAACACGTCGGGCGCGGCTGCGATCCAGCCGGTCACGCGGCCACCGACATCGGTCGGCGGCGGCGAGATGGGCAACGCTCGCCAACGCGTGGCGGGCGCAGGGGCGTCGTTGCCATCGCCGAGCCAGTAAATCGACTCGGCTGGTGCCAGGACCTCAGGGACGGCACCGGCTTCGTGGAGCAGCGCGGCGCACTCCAGAGCACTCTGGCCGGCGCCGATCACGGCCACCCGGCGCCCGGCGAAGCCGCCCAGGTCGCTGTGCTCGTATGCGTGCGACCGGACCGCTTCAGGCAGCTGGGCGAACGGTGCGGGGCAGGTCGTGAACGGAGAGGAGCTGCGTGTCAGTCGCCGCCACTCCTCCGGAGTCGCCTGCGCCCGTACACCTGCCCAGAACCAAACGTCCAAAGACAGTGTCATCACCTCAGGCCCCTTGACGACGGCGCGGGCCAGGGTGGCGAGGCGGGGAACGTGAACCAGCAGTCGTCGCGCAAGTCGGCCGCGCCATCCGGCGTTGAACCATGCTCCGATCTGCATCTCCGAAATCAGCGAGGGCATCGCCCTTGAGATGTCGACCGACGACCGCCCTCGATCGAACGCGAACCGCTCGGACGCACGGACGGAGTCGGACAGCACCGGCTCACCCCATGTGAGGCGTTCGCCCGCGCGACGGAGCAGGACTGCGACGGCTTCGGCGCGGGCGCTGCCTTCGGGAAGCGCGGCGGCACCGATCTCGGTCTCCCGGCTCGGTTCGACGGAAACCTGAGCGACGATCCCGCCAAGCGGTCCCACCAGCGGCTGGAGGTACCCCTGCGGGTGGTGTTCGGCGGCGGACACCTCGTCCCGGATACCGCCAGGCGGTCTGAGGGCATGAACGGTCGCCACGGTGCTGGTTTGACTCCTACGAGCGCCGAAAGCGGAAGCCGCCGGCACCGATCCAGTAGCGGCGCTGGCGGCGCGTCAGGATGGCTTGGGTGACAGCCGGTGCCACAACGGACAGGAGGGCGAAGGCGCGGACCCTGAGCGATTGCTGGGAATCGGTCATGACGTGGAATGATCGTGAACGGGCGTCACCGGCGCGTTCGAGGATCGCGTCCTTGGCCTCTCCCCACGCGATCTCTCGCCGATCGTGTCGGCGGTCCGTTCCGCCCGCTGGCGCTCGGACGCCGTCAGCGAAGGGTGCTCGAGAATTCGCCCACAGGTCATCAGTCGCCCTCGCGCCTGGTGAAGCCGCTTTGCGGAAAGCGTCGCCTCATGGAGTCGGTACGTCGCGAGCGGCTCGTTGACCAATCCGATCGCCGAGCCGGCGAGGATCAGGCGGGCCCACAGCTCCCAGTCGCTGGTCCACCGAATGCTCTCGTCGAACCCGCCAACCTCGACGAATCGCGCGCGCCGGACCGCTGTGTGCCCGAACACGAAGTTGCGCTCGAGGATGGCTTCGCGCTGGTTCGCCGTCTCGAAGGGATTCGCGTCGTGGTAGAACCGACTAAAGATCTGCCCATGCGACGAGACCCAGGCATCGGTCGTCAGCACATCGATGTCGGGACGTACGACGGCAAGATCGCCGAGCGCTTCGAGGCGCTCAGGGGCGAACACGTCGTCTGCTCCGATGAAGCAAACGTAGTCTCCGGATGCGGCCTCGACGCCGGCATTCATGGTGGCTGCCGCGCCTCGGTGTTCCCGGCGCAGGAGCGTCACGCGTGAGCCGAACAGGCCAACGGCCGACTCGATGTCGTCGGGCGAGCCGTCATCGACGACGATGACCTCGAGGGCCGGGACTGTCTGATCGAGCACCGATCGGATTGCGTCTCCGATCATGTCCGCCACCTGGTAGGCCGCGATCACCACCGAGAAGCTGGGAACCTCCGTCAGCGCGACGACCGGCGCCACCGGCTCCGGCGCGAGAATCTCCCTTATCGAGCCGGGCTGAGAGCTAGATGACTGGACGGATGTCATGTGCGCGGACCGCGTTCCCCCGGCTCGGTTGACCATACGATAGCGGCGTGCACGCGAGCGGCGGCACCGCGGCGTTCGGAGCGGGGGTGTCACCGTCACTCGCAGAGCTTTCGGTACACGAGTTCATATTCGTTCGCCATGCGCTTCCGTGTGAACACGGCTCGTGCCAGCTCTCGGCCCCTTGCTCCCATCCGCTGACCAACCTCGGGGTCGAGCACCCGCCTGATTGCGTTGACAAGCGCGCCGACATCACCCGCGGGCACCAGGACTCCCGTCTCGCCATCGACGACGGCCTCCGCAACGCTTCCGACATCGCTGGCTACGACGGGAATGCCCGCGTGCATCGCTTCGAGCACCACGAGCGGCAACGCCTCGAAGCGCGACGGCAAGACGAACGCGTCGATCGAGCGAAGAACCTCCGCCGGGCCCTCGATCGAACCGATCAGCCGAACCCGGTCGCCGAGCCCGAGATCGTCGTGCAGGCGCGCGAGGTGCAGGCGCTCGGGACCGTCGCCGGCGATGACGGCAGCGACCTCCGGCAGATCGGCCAGAGCATGAAGCAGAACGTCGAATCCCTTTTGGGGCGTCAGGCGGCCAATCGCGCCGACCGTTGCCCGTTCGGTCGACTCGCGCCGGCGAACGACCATGCCGTCGGCGCGGACGCCGTTCTGGATCACCGTGATCGCGCCGGGCCGGAGTCCGATCAGACGCTCCAATTCTCGAGCTGATCGGTGCCCGACCGCAAGGTGGGCGTCAAGGCGGCCAGACGTCAGGCGTTCGAGGCGGCGCTGAAGCGACGCCGTCGTAGGTGTCGGCAAGTGCTCCAGTGCGACGACCCTGACACCGGGCGTGAGAGTCGCAGCCGTCAGTCCGTACTGACATGACCACGGGTGGCGCAGGTTGGCCTGGAACACATCGGGATTCAACCTTCGCAGCGCGCGCCAGTGCGCGACAAACCCGCGCAGGTCGCTCTTGCCGTGCACGGGCGCGACCAGGCATGTTCGCGCCCCTTCTCGCGCCCGCGCGACCCACGCGACGACCGTTGGGCAGACCCCCATGACGACCACGTCGATCTCCTCATCGAGTTCGCTCAGCAGATCTGCGAGAACCTGCTCGGCGCCGCCAAGCTCCGTCGCGTCTGTATAGAACACGAGCCGCAGCCGTCGCGCGGGGCGGCGTGCGCTCAACGCCTGTCTGTAGACGGCGAGGTGCTTGGCACCGACCTTGTAGGTTGACGGTGGCGCGGGAGGTGGCGGGCGCAGCGCAGCGGTCACGGCCGTCGCCCAGACCCCGATCTCACGCGGAAGCACGACACCGGCTCCGGAGGCAACAACGGACGCCGCGAGCTGCGGCACGTCGGAGGCAATCACGGGGACGCCAAACGCGCGAGCGAGATGGACGAAACCGCTGTCGCTGGCTTCTCGATATGGCAGCAACAGCGCGTCCGCCGCCGACAGGGCCAGCATCAGGTCGTCATCGCTCGCGTACCCCAGGCGCAGTTCGACCTGCTCGCTCGATGCCAACCGCTCGAGCACGGGCCGCTCCTCCTCGGCCATCAACTCGCCCATGACGAGCAACCGCGGGGCGGTCGAGCCGAGCGCCTCCCAGACGTCCGCCAGCAGTCCGTAGCCTTTGTAGGATCGGATGAAACCGAGGGCGCAGAGCAGCCTCCCATCGACCGAGAGTCCGAGACGGGCCCGCGCCTCCGGCCGCGGCACCGGTTCAATGTCCCCCGGCACCGGATGCTCGATCGCAGCGGCGTGAACCCCTGCGATCGCCAATAGTTGCTCCGCGGCTGGGCGCGTGAACACGATCACTCGGTCGGCCGATCGATAGATCGCCGCGAACCTGCCACGATCTGCGTCCGTACGTTCAAACGGAAGGACGTCGTGTGCGGTCCAGACCACCGGCCGCCGTCGCGCAATGAGGCGGACCAGGCGCGCGTCGAACCGGCGGTTGATCTGAGCCTGAAAGTGAACAACGTCAGGGTTCAGACGCCTGACAGCCCGAGTGATGATCATCGCCGATCGCGCCCATGCAAGGGCGCGGCGGGCATAGAAACCGAGGCCGGCATCGGCAGGTCGTCCCCACCGCTGCGCCGGTAGCCGCCGCTCCACTGCAACCGCGCGGGTTGACACTTCCAGCGCGGTGCTGCCGAGGACGATCGGATCGCCGCCTGCGATCTTCAGCGCGTTCGCGATCATGGCCGTGTAGGCAACGATTCCCCCATGCGAAGAGGGATCAACGACGAGGATGCGGATCCCGTCGGCAGTCGCTTGGCGCGCGGGTACCGACGCGCGCCTGGGCCGTCGGGACCGTGCGCCACGTAGCCTTGGGCGAGGGTTCAATGGGCGCGCCCGGGCAGGACCATGTCGACGACGAGGGATCGCTCGGCGGCCGAGAGGCCGGTCACGAACAGCACCATGGCGTACGTGACGAGCATCGCGGCGCCGGCAGCGGCAACTTGCAGCAATCCCGATAGGCCCCCGTGGCTCAGCAGCAGACCGACACCGATCGCGGCAATCGACGGCGGCAGATGGGCACGCACGACAACGGAAATCAGGCCAGCCATCGAGATCTGCGTCGCCCGACAGGAATAGGGCACGGTCAGACCAAGGTTGGCGATGACCGCGGCGATCAGTGTTGCGAGTGCGACCCCCTGGAGCCCGATCGTCAAGCCCAGTGCGATGCTCAGTGGAAAGTTCATTCCAGCCTCTACAACGGCAAAGAATGCCGGGACCTTGACGTTTCCCATCCCGTTCAGGACATTGACGAGCGTTCCTGCGATGGACGTGACGACGACGGCCCCAGAGAGGTAGACGACGACGAGCGCGGCTGAGCTGAACCCAGGTCCAACCCACGCGTCGAGCGCCGGCTTGGCGAGGACGGCGAGGATGACATTGATTGGAACAGCGACGGCCATGCTCATGCGCGTGCCTGTGAACACCGCTCTGCGCAGCCCGTCGTGATCGCCTGCGGCGGCCAGCCGCGACGCCTCCGGATAGAAGATCGCCTGCACAGCATCCGTCAGGCTCTTGGTGAGACTAGCGAGCTTCAGACCGACGGCGTAGATGCCCGCCTCCGGCACGCCGACGACAATGCCGACAACGATGCTGTCAATCTGGCCGATAACCGTTATGGCAACTTCGTGGACAGCCAACCACCCCGACATACTGAGCAGCGTCCTGACCAGCTTGCGATCGAAGTAACGGCGCTTGAGAACATTGGTGCCGAGCAGTCGCCGCGCGAACAGGTAGCGCGACAGCTGCCCGAGGAGACTAAAACCAAGCAAGCAGATGCCTAATGGGATCAGGCCGCCGCCGAGCGCGATCACAACAATCCACCCAACGGCCTGCGCGATTGACGTGCCGGCCACCGTCAGATTCAGCAGGTCATACCGTTGCAACCCGATCAGTGTCGTTCCGAACACGTCAGTCGGCAGCGAGAAGGCCAGGTCGATCGTCGTCAGCAGGGCCACGACCATGCCCGGCACCACCAGGTCGTGCGGGACGTCGAAGATGCGCGGGAACAGGAGGGCGAGTCCTGGGGAGATCAGCAAGAGAAACGCGCCGGGAACCATCAGCGACAACGCTGACGTCGCAACAACCGACCGCAGCCGGTGAGTATCGCGCCGCTCGTTCTCCACGGCGATGTAGCGGATCGTCGCTCCCCCGAAGCCCAGATGCAGCAGACTGAAGTACTGGATCGCCGAGGTCGCCAGGACCCAGACTCCGTAGCCCTCCGCACCGAGGCCCCGTACCATGATCGGCGTCAGGCCAAGCGCCAGGATAAGCGAGACACCGGCGCCTGCGTAGTTGCTCAAGGCGTTGCGTCCAAAGTGCCGCGGAAGACTCGTCGTGACGGTCCTAGGCTCGTCCTCCGTGCGATCCACAGCGACGAGGTTACCTACCGAGTTGACCACTCGACTGCGATCCTCCCGATCTTCCGGACACCGGGGGTCTGACGCTCGGGCTATGACGAGTCGACGACCGGCCCGACTGGCCAAGGATTCGCAGATGCGTGGCCGGCCGAGGACGTCCCTGCGACCTGGGAGAAGAATTGCGGCTCTCTCGGCATCGATGTGGTCAGGTTTCGGCTTTCTGGCCATGGGACCGGGT
>CALAQT010000224.1 GCA_937888775.1 uncultured Actinomycetes bacterium
GGAGTAACCGTTAACCTACCCATCACCCGCCTACACAGTTATCCGGACGCCCTCGGGATATCAGCAGAAGGAGGAGCCATAAGACTCGCAGTGTGGGCGTCACGGGACGTAACGGCACGTAATCCGCCGAGGTCTTGCGCGAGGCCACCATGTGACAGCCGTGGCGCAGCGACCGGAGGCCGTTAATGTGCGCGACGACGATTTGGTCACCGCCCGAGGAGACGTGCTTCTGCGTTACGTTTGATCCAAGGCGCGAGCCCGGCCGACGAGAGCGAGTATGTAGAACGCGTCCGCTGTGCCGGCGCTCAAGGATCCGGGCGCCCCTTCGCACGGCACGCGCACGCGAGGTCCGGGGTCTTCCACGGCGGATCTCACGCCATCGGCACCGAGAGCGTTTCATGGGTCATGACCCGTTCGGATGGAGGTACGGCGATGGGATCGACTGGCGCTGGTCGGAAAGGCCGGCTGTTGGGCGTCCTGTTGATGGGTCCGTTCATGGCCCAGGCGGACGCGACGATCGCTAATGTCGCGACTCCGTCGATCCACGCCGAGCTTGGTGCTACGGGCGCGGTATTGGAGTTGGTGATCGGCGGCTATCTGATCGCCTTCGCCGTGCTGTTGATCACCGGCGCCAGACTGGGTCAGACGCATGGCTACAAGCGCGTGTTTCTGATCGGGATCGGGATCTTCAGCCTCGCCTCTTTGCTCTGCGGCCTGGCTCCCGACCCGACCGTGCTGGTCGGCGCGCGCGTGCTGCAGGGCGCCGGCGCGGCTTTGATGTTCCCGCAGACGCTGACCGGCATCCAGCTGAACTTCTCCGGGGAGGCGCGCAAGCGCGCGATCGGCCTGTACGCGATCGCGCTCTCCGCCGGAGGGGTGATCGGCCAAATCTTCGGTGGGGCGCTGATCTCCGCCAATCTGGCCGACACGCAGTGGCGGGCCATCTTCTTGATCAACGTTCCGATCGGGATAGCCGGGATCGCCGCTGCCGAGCGCTACCTGCCCGCCGACGCACACCGCGTCTCTCGCCGCGTCGACCTTCCGGGCGTGGCCATGATGTCAGTCAGCGTGCTGCTCGTGGTGCTCCCGCTGAGCCTCGGCCGTAGCGAGGGCTGGCCGGCATGGACATGGGTGTGCCTGGCGGCGAGCCTGCCCGCAATCGTCGCGTTCATCACCGCCCAACGCCACCTCGCCGACCGCGGCGGCGCCCCGCTGGTCAACATGCACATGCTCGCGAACCGCCCGATCCTCTGCGGCCTGGCGACCCTGCTGGCCGCCACCGGCACCTACTACGCGCTGCTATTCACGCTCGCCCAATACCTGCAGCAAGGCCTCGGCCACAGCGCGCTGGTCTCCGGACTCACGCTGGTGCCATGGGTGGCCGCCTTCGGCGTCGCCGGCCAAATCGTCCGACGCCTCCCCAGCCACCTCGTGCGACGCGTACCATCGGCCGGGTGCCTGCTGCTCGCCGCGACCTACGCGGCGATCAGCGCCACGCTGTTCGCCGGTTATCACGATGAACTACCGATGATCGTGCTGCTGGGCACCGGCGGGCTCGGGCTCGGCTTCCAGTTCAGCGCCCTGATCGCGCACCTCACCAACGCCGTGCACACCGACTACGCCGCCGACATCAGCGGCGTGAGTACCACCACAATGCAGATCGGTGGCGCGCTCGGCGTGGCCGCCCTCGGCACCCTATACCTCACCCAGAACCAAACCAGCGCAACGCACGCCACCCGCGCATTCGCCGTCACCACCACCGCCTTCGCTGCGATCGCGCTACTCGCCACGGCCATGGCCCATCAAGCCACCCGGACCAACCGCCCCAAAACGACAGCTCAAACACAAACGATCCGCGCCAACGGGACCCATGCCGCTTGACGGAACGCGCATCCGATCGGCAACTGAGCAGCAGAAACTGTAGACGCCCAAGGCGGACTCTATGCGCCGTAACGCCAGTGGGCAATCGTGAGCGCTCGACGCACGCCGCGGCGCGCGATACTCAGCGATGCTCAAGAGCGAGCCGAATGCCCAGACCGACAAGCACGGCGCCGGTCAGCCATTCGATCCGCCGTTGCCAGGGACCGTCGACGAACGCTCGCTTGGCCCGCGACACAACAACGGCGAGTGTGGAGAACCAGATGAGGTCGCAGGCAACGATCAAACAGGCCATGCCGAGGGCCGAAGGCAAAACGGCACCTCCCCGTGGGACAAACTGTGGGAACAGCGCGACGAAGAACACGGCAAGCTTGGGATTGGCCAGGCTCGTTAGAAGCCCGTTACGCAGCGCGACCCGATCAGAGTCGATCGCACGGGGAGGTATGTCTGCGGGCAGGGAGCTGGCGTCGTGCCCGCCGCGAAGCGAGCGAGCGCCCATCACAACCAACACGACTGCACCGACAAGCTTGACCGCGGTGAACGCTGTGCCAGATGTGGCGACGACCGTAGCGATCCCGACCGCCGCGAAGCACCCCCAGGCCAGGACGCCGACTGAGTTGCCCGTCGTTGTGAAGAAGGCGTGGCGACGTCCCCCACGAGCCGCGCTTCGCACGACCATGGCAGTTGCCGCGCCGGGGGTAATCGTCAGCAGCGCGGCGACCGGCATGAACGTCAGCAACGCATGGAGCACGCCGACATCTTCGTCGATCTTGGCTGGGCGCGCCACCGCAGCGAGACACGGAAGATCTCCCCTAAGCACTGAACCTTGACGTCGCCTGGTGGGAGCCCAGTACCGCCCACTGCCACGCAATCCGTGGAAGCGCACAGCTTTTGAGCTTTTGCGCTCGTCGGACCGCTTAATGTGAAACCGGGGCGGCAGCTCTTAGCGTGCATCAGGGTGCAGGCGCGACTCGATCACACACTCGCGAGCATGCCCCACTCGCGCGAACAGCCGCGCGTGCTCAGTCCGTCGTTTGGAGCAATCGCCGGGAGAAGTCCGAGGTCAGATCCGTGGGCGACACGGAGGTGAAGATCGCGACCGGCGGCGATCATCGCGGACTGATGCCCGGCCGTAAGACATGCCTGCTTCCGACGATCATCGTGCTCGCACTCGCAGGCTTGATCGGCGTGCCTGCGGTTGCCAGCGCGGCGAAGAGCGTTACGGTTCTGGCTGGCCCGGTGGTCGCGCACACGAGTCCGCGCTACATCTCGTTCGCGGTCGATCTTGACCAGGTCACCGGCGGCATGTTCTGGTCGCAGACGCCGAACGCACGGGGCTCTGCTCCGGTCACTCGCTACGACTTCAGACGGCGGCGTCTGCGACTCCTCGCGCAAGCTCTCGCTCCCGCCTACTTGCGGATCAGCGGCACCGCGGCGAACGAGACGTACTACGACATGTCGACCAAACCACTCACCTCTCCACCGGCCGCCTACAAACGCATCCTCACCAAGAGCGAACGGGATGGCGTAAACGACTTTGCGGAGGTGCTCGGCCTCAAGGTCGTGCTCGGGATCAACGCCGGAACCGGACCGCGCACCGCCGCGGGCAAATGGCTTCCTGACAACGCCCGCCAGCTGCTCCGGTACACCGCGCGGATGCGATATCCACTGGCGGCGGTTGAGTTCGGCAACGAGCCCAACCTGTTCTCGCTCGTATCCGGAATGCCCGGGAGCTACACCGCGGCCGACTACGTCCACGATCTGAAGACATTCAATGCGCTGCGCAAGAGCATCGTGCCGCACGCATGGCTGATCGGACCCGGCAGCTTCTACAACAACGCGGGCAGCGAGACACCGTATGCGAACCACGCGTTCGGGCCCCTCGCCCGTCAGGTACTGCCTGCCGCTGGCGGGATCTACGACGTCCTGACGTTTCACGAGTACCCGGCGACCTCGGCCCGCTGCAGCGGGGCAGCCAGCGGTGTGCCTCCCGATCCGCTCGCGCCCGCCTACCTTGACGGAGTGCTGCGTGCCGACCAGAGCCTGCAGACCCTTGGACGGACCTACGATCCGAAGGCGCCGAGCTGGGACACCGAGGGCGCGTCGGCGTCGTGCGGCGGACAGCAAGGCTATTCAAACCGTTTCGAGGCAACGTTTTGGTATCTCAACGCGCTTGGGCTGCTAGCCCAGCACGGGCTCGCGGTCTTCATCCGCCAGACGCTGTCCGGCAGTGACTACGGGTTGATCGACGACGCGACGCTCCAGCCAAACCCTGATTACTGGGCGGCGCTCCTCTGGCACCGCCTGATGGGCACGAGCATCCTCCGACCCCAGCTGTGGCACGCGCCGGCGAGGCTGCGCGTCTGCGCCGCCTGCCGGCGCGACGGCTCCGGCACGACGCTTCTCGCGCTCAACCTCGACCGGAGTCATCCAGCAACGCTGACACTTGCGCACAGCCAGGCGCCAGCGCAGCTCTATCTCGTCACAGCGCCGGCCCTGCTCGGCCGCCGGGTGCTCCTCAATGGACGCCCACTTCAGACCGCAAGCAATGGGGCGGTTCCAGCTCTCGCCGCAAAGTCGGCGCGCTCGACGGTCAAGCTTCCACCGATTTCCTACGCATTCGTCGTCGAACCGGGCGTCGAGCCAGCTGCCTGCCACTAGAAGCACGGAGCTAGTTACTTCAGAGCGGGCCATTTCCGCCATCGAGGCATGACGGTCGACTCAAGCTCAAACACGCGTCAGACTGAAGGTCCGTATGCTCGCGGCGTCTGAATGTCCGTATGCTCGCGGCGTCGCCGGAAAGTTCGGCTAGCCGCGATGCAGGAGACCCGTCACCAATTTCACGAATCGCTCAAGGACATCGAGCTCCAGACGCTCGACGGTCTCGACATGGTGATCCAGCAGCTCGACCGGGCGCTCGAGTCTGTCAGCAACCAGGACGTCGAGCTGGCCGGAACGGTGGTCGCCGACGACTACCGGGTCGACGAGCGCTACCTCGAGATACACCAGGGCGTGCTGTCGCTGATCGCGCGGCAGGCTCCGGTTGCCGGCGACCTGCGAGTCCTCGCGGCCCTGCTTCACATCATTCGCTGCGTCGAGCGGATGGGCGACCAGTGCGTGAACATCGCCAAGCTCGTGCGGTTGTCAGGCTACGAGGCGCCGAAGGACGGCGACATCCTCGACAC
This sequence comes from uncultured Actinomycetes bacterium, assembly GCA_937888775.1. Next base: position 5,064 of record CALAQT010000224.1, read on the forward strand.
AATCGAGCGCATGGGCCAGCTCGCGCGCTCACAGGTCTTACAAGCCAAAGAGGCGTTCGCTACGCGCAAGGTCGCCCTCGCTCAGGATCTCGTCCGTCGGGACGGCGAGATCAACCGCCTGAACCGAGCGATCTTCAACCGCGCGGTCGAGGTCGGCGACGACCTCGAGGTCCGCGAGTGGGCGATGTTCATGATCCTCGTCGCGCGTTGCCTAGAACGCGTCACGGGCAACACGATCGACATCGCCGAGCAAACGGTGTTCGTCGTGACCGGGCTGTTCCGCGAGTTCGCGGGCGAATCACAGCCCGCATAGAGGGCAAGCTGCCTGTCATCGTGACACGTGCCCCGAACCGTTGCTGTTGAAGACGCATAAGACAGCATGTTCATGCTGACGAAGTCCGTTTCTGCCCGCTCCCATCCGCGTTTATCTGGCAGAGTTCGCGAACGCCGGCCCGTAGTTGTAGACGACACGGAAGACGCCGCCCGGGCATCAGCAGCAGGGTTTTGCCTTTTGGGGCTGGGGTTGTGAAGGACACGATGCGTGGCAATCCGTCAGCGCAATCTGCTCCGTCATCTCTCCTGCCCACGTAGGTTATGACCCCCGATGGCCGGTGGCCGGTTGGCGGTTCCGCTGTGCGGTCTACGGTGAGCAATGGCTTTGGCTTTATACAGGTCTTCGTCCGCGTGCTGAAGCGTTCGGCGTTTGTCGCCATCGGAGAGGGCCAGACCGATGCTGACACCCAGTTGTGGTTCGCTCCAGGCTGCCGCCACGGCTCGCGTGACGCGCTCGGCGATGCGGCGGGCTGTCCGCAGGCCTACGCCGGGGAGCAGCGCGGCGAACTCGTCGCCGCCGAGGCGTGCTGATAGGTCGGTGTCGCGTAGCTGGCGGCGCAGCACGTCGGCAACGGCGATCAGCGCCTGGTCGCCCTTCTCGTGACCGTATTCGTCGTTGACCTGCTTGAAGCGATCGAGGTCAAGGAGCATGACCACCACCGACGGCGCATCATCCCCCGCTGTCAGCTCCGCATAACGGTCGTCGAACGCTCGCCGATTGGCGAGTCCGCAGAGATGATCCTCAAACGCCAGGGCGCGGAACTTGCGCGTCAGGCGAGCCTGCTCGCGCACAAGGTCACTCGTCTCCTCGGTCGCTTTCAGCATGCGACTCTCGTGGGTGGTGATCCCGCGCGTCCAATCCGGGGCGACCGGCGCGCCGAGTGCACCGCTTGGAGCTGCTGATCGTCCAGACATATACTCGTTGGTCTCGATCAGTCGCTCGGCCGTGGCGACCAACGACTCGACGTTCGGCACGTAGGGCACACCATCGTCGAGCAGTCTTCGGCCGATGCCCTGTCCGCCGAGCAGGATCGGCGTTCCGGGCCTGGTCTCGGCTGCCGCCGCCCTTGCCTCCTCGAGCTTGCCGGTACCCAGCGCCGTTGTGAGCGACAGACACACCAGCGCGGGCCGGTAGGTGCCGACGGCGACTGCGAGCGCGATGGTCGGTACGTCTACGCCGAGGTAGATGACGCGGAAGCCGGCTCCTTCGAGCACGTCGGCGGCCATGCGCAGCCCGAGCGTGTGGCGCTGACCCTCGGGCGAAGCGACGACAATGGTCTCGCGCGAGTCGGCTGATCGAACGGCCATCGAGGGGTACAGAGCGGCAGCAACCCGATGGCTGATGGCGGTGGCCACGTGCACGTCGGCGATGGTGATGACGCTCTGCTCGCAGAGCTCTCCGATCCAATGCATCGCCGGAGCGATGACGCGAGCGAGTACCCCCGGCCCCGAAAGCCCCGGGCTCAACGCTGCAAGCGCGATCGACTCCGCCTGGCGCCCGTCCGCGACACGCAAGGCGTCTCCATAACGCCGAGCGATCGCGGGTGTCTGTCGATCGCTCTTGCGACGGGTCGCCTGGTCCATGTTGTAGGTGAGATTCATTGCTGTTTCCGCTGCCTGGTCCCGCCGAACCCGCGAGACGACAACATCGATCACACCGAGACATCGACTGGGACAAGAGAGTCATCGGACGCCGACTCGCGCAAGGCCAGTACTAAGGCGTGCGCTGGACCACTGGTTTGCATAGGTATCTCCGGCTCGGCGTCTGAGGGAAGGCCGTGTTTGGTTCGCCTCGCGCCGGTTTCGCCATCAAGCGTCCAGAAATGGCACGCCCACCTCGTGCTGGCTTACTTGCCTGCCGAGATCGGTTGGTACGAGGAGTTTTGGGGTGGTTTTTGGGACCTTGTGCTGTTTCCGCATCCGGAGGTACGGCGATTGGCGCCAGGCCCGCCCTTACCAATGAGTGCAAGCGAAAACCTTGGGTTTTCCCGGGAGCTTTAGGCCGCTGCTTCATTTGCCGATGTCAGACCTGGGTGCCGCTCCAGATGTGGTCGCCCGAGGATTATTCGTGCATGCATTTCCACCTGCCTGGCTTCAGACGATCTCCTTGCAAGAGGAGATCGAGCGCATCTGCATGCGCAACCTGCTCGCCAGCTCCGAGGAGCGCATTTTCTTCAAGGATCGCGAGAGCCGATTCTTGTTCGTCAGCGTTGGCTGGCTCTCCGTCTATCAGCCCGGGCGTTCGCTCGAGGAGGTGATCGGCCAGACGGATTTCGACATCTTCAGCAATGCGCACGCCACCGAGGCGTTCGAGGACGAGCAGCGCATCATCCGGACCGGAAGGCCCGTGGTCGCGAAGTTAGAACGCGAAACGTTCCACGACCGTCCAGACGCCTGGATGTCGACTACCAAGCAGGCCCTGCTCGATGAGTCCGGGGAGATCATCGGCACGTTCGGGCTCTCGCGCGACATTACCGCGCAGGTCGACGCCCAGGAGGCGCTCACCTATCAGGCGCTCCACGACTCCGTCACCGGGCTGGCAAACCGGGTGGCGCTGTTGGATCGCCTCGTCCAAGCGCTTGCCGCCCTTGAGGGACGACCCGACCGGCTCGCGCTGCTGTTCATCGACTTAGATGATTTCAAGAGCGTCAACGACACGCTAGGGCACGAGACAGGTGATCGGGTGCTGTGCGACGTCGGCCGCAGGCTGACCCGCATCTCGCGCCGCGGCGATACGGTCGCCCGCCTCGGCGGGGACGAGTTCGTGCTGCTGTGCACCGCGCTGCGCGAGGGCGATGAGCTCGACCTGATCTGCGACCGGGCCATGCGCGCTATCTGCGCGCCACAGCAAGACGGCCCGCATGACGTGACCGTAACCGGCAGTCTCGGCGCGGTCCTCACGTCGGAGCATCTGGCAGAGCCTGACGAGCTTCTGCAGCAGGCCGACATCGCGATGTCGGCAGCGAAGCGCAGCGGCGGTAACCGCTTCGAGGTCTATACGCCCGCGCTTCGGGGCCGTGCCCAGTCCAGCCGAGGTTTGGCCGCGGAGCTACGACGGGCGGTCGCCGACTCAGAGCTATTCGTGCTCTACCAGCCGGTGTTCGACCTTCAGGACGGCTCGATGATGGGCGCCGAGGCGCTCGTGCGCTGGCGCCACTCCGAGCGTGGCGTCATCCCACCCGCCGAATTCATTCCGGTCGCTGAGCGACGAGGACTCATCAGAGCGATCGGACACTTCGTCCTGAACGAGGCGTGCCGCCAACGCGCGTCCTGGACGAGCGCCGATAGCTGCCCTGAGCAGTTCACGATCGGAGTCAACCTCTCTGGCCGCGAGCTTCGAGATCCCGGCTTAGTCAAGCGCGTCGCAGCGACGCTCAAGCGTCATGGCATCGCGCCACGGCAGCTTGTCCTCGAGATCACCGAGAACGTGTTGATCGGCGAGCTAGGCGACGCGCACCGCGCGATTGAATCGCTCGCAAAGCTCGGTGTGAGAATCGCACTGGACGACTTCGGGACCGGATACTCGACGCTCGCGCACCTTCGCCAACTGCAGACCGACATCTTGAAGATCGATCGCAGCTTCGTATCGCAGCTCGGCGGTCAATCCCGCGACCGCGAGATCATCGCCGCCGTCACCGGAATGGCGCACGCGCTCGGAATGACGGTCGTCGCCGAAGGCGTCGAGACCGCAGCCCAGCGCGACGAGCTCAGGGCAATCGGTTGCGACGCGGCCCAGGGCTATCTATTCGCCCGCCCACTGACCGCGGATGTACTCGCCACGATATGGGAGCCTGAGACATCGCCAGACAATCTCCAACGGCCTCCTCCTTCATAAAGAGGGCGCTCAGAAGCCCATCGTCTCGTTGAGGCGGGCGAGCACCACCACGAATTCCAGATGGTCACCATCACCGGCCGCCTAACCCGCGATCCCGAGCTGCGCTCGCCTCACGTGACCAGATCTGCAACCTGCGCCTCGCCGTTGACGGGATGGCCCCCCGGCCGCGAAACCGGCTACCTGGGCGTGTGGCAGTGTGCGGCTACCGATGCCCGATCCGGACGATCCACCACCCGGGCCGTTTCGGCCCACCTTCTGGCGCAGTCCGCTGCGCGGGCCGTGGCTGACCTCGATCCTCAGCCTGGCGCTGCTGATCGGGATCCCGATCGTCGCCGTGACCGGCTTGTTCTCCAACGCCGCCTATTACCCGTCGCTCGGTCGCAACTCCCTCGGGCGCCCGCTCAGTCCGCTTGATTTCTACCTGTTTTCGTTCCCGACGCACCCGAGTTGGCTGTACGGGCTGAACCAGGGGCTGCACGTGACGATCGGCCTGGCGTTGTTCCCGATCGTGCTGGCGAAGCTGTGGTCGGTGATCCCGAGGCTGTTCGAGTGGCCGCCGGTGCGCAGTCCCGCCCACGCGCTCGAGCGGCTGTCTCTGGCGCTGCTGGTCGGCGGCGCGCTGTTCGAGTTCGCGACCGGCATTCTCGACATCCAGTACGCGTACCTGTTTCAGTTCTACTTCGCCGACTCCCACTACTACGGCGCCTGGGTGTTCATGGGGGCGCTCCTGGTCCACGTCGCGCTCAGGTTTGGGACGATGCGCCGATCGCTGGCCGCGCGCCACGGCCTCGCGCCGCTGCGCGAGAAGCTGGCCGACACGCTGCCCGAGCCGGGCGGTCATCAACACAGTGAGCTGATCGCCGCCGCACCGGCTCCCGCGAGCATGTCGCGCCGCGCACTGCTCGGAACGGTCGGGATCGGCTCGCTGTTCCTCATGATCCAGGGCGCCGGGCAGGCGGTCGGTGGTCCGTTCCGTGCGCTCGCGTTCCTGGCTCCCCCGCGGGCAGACCGGCAGTGGTCCCGACGGTTTTGAGATCAACCGCACCGCTGCCGCGGCCCAGATAACGGCCGACGCGGTCGGCTCGAGCTGGCGACTGAAGCTTGTCTACGGCGCACGGATGGTGATGTTGTCGCGCGAGCAGCTGCTGGCGATGACACAGCGTTCCTATGACCTGCCGATCGCGTGTGTCGAGGGCTGGACGACGACGCAGCACTGGACCGGCGTGCGGATCAGCGATCTGGCTGCGCTGGTCGGCGTTGACGGCAGCTTCACGGCCAATACACGGTCGATCGCTGACAACGGGGCGTTCGACAATGCGGCGCTCGCGTCAGAGCAGACGAGCGATGGACGAACTCTCCTCGCGCTGAAGGTCAACGGCGGCGACCTGTCGCTAGATCACGGCTTTCCGGCGCGGGTGATAGGCCCCGCCATCCCGGGCGTCCACTGCACAAAGTGGGCGCGCGAGATGATCTTCGAGCGGGTTTAGGCATGCGCGGTCTAAGCGAGCAGTTCCGGCGCGCGTATGGGGCCAGCCCGCTACACCTGCTGGCGTTGATCGCGAGTCTGCTGATCGCGGCCGCGGCCGGTGTGGGATGGATCAACAGTGTCGGCTCGCAGACGGCGCGGATCATGATCTGGTTCGTCGGCGCGATCATCGGCCACGACCTGATCTTGCTGCCGCTGTACTCGTTGCTTGATCGGATCGCGTTCGGCGCGCTGGGGGGTCGTGCCGGCGCGGCGGGCCCGCCGCTCGAGCGCTCGCCGGGTTGGGTCTACGTCCGCGTCCCGGCGCTGCTGAGCGGCCTGCTGGCGCTCGTCTTCTTCCCGGAGATCTTGCGGCTGGGCAACGGTACGTTTCACACCGCCAGCGGGATGACCTAGGACGTCTACCTGGCGCGCTTCCTGGTCACCTGCGGCGCGCTGTTCGTCGCGTCGGGGATCGCGTACGCAGTCGCGCTCGGGCGGGCTCGGTGTGCCACCGTCTCTGAGCCCACTGAGGTCGCGGAGGCCGATTGGGCGGTCAGCCGGGACAACCCGGAGCCTTGAGTCCGACCACGAGCCCGGCGGCCGAACCAGGCCGAACGAGGCCGAACCAGGCCGGGCTCGAAGCTGGCCAGCGTCTCATCGATCACCGTGGCGTACGGGACGCAGCTGCGCTGCCGGTCGTCCGAATGCTTGAGCTCTCGTCGGTCAGCGATGTCGTCTTGGCGCTCAGGCGATGCTGATCTGTGCAGCTCGGCTGGTGGTGGCCGGCTTGGAGCTGGCAGGCCCTACGAGTGTTCGGCAGAGCGCGTCGACGACACGCGGGTCAAATTGGGTTCCCGAGTGGCGGTGCAGCTCGTCGATCGCGAAATGCTGGCCGGGTGCTTGGCGGTAGGGCCGGTCTGACGTCATCGCTTCAAAGGAGTCCGCAACGAAGATGATCCGTGACTCGATCGGGATGGTCTCACCGCTGATTTGGTCAGGGTAGCCGTGCCCGTCGTAGCGTTCGTGGTGGTGGCGTATCCACCGGGCCTCGGTCGGCATTGCGGCGGCGAAGACGATGTCGTGGCCCAGCAGCGTGTGGGTCTTCATCTGTTCGTACTCGTCGTGGGTGAGCTTGGCGGGCTTATTGAGGATCGCGTCGGGGATTCCGATCTTGCCGACGTCGTGCAGTAGGCCGGCGAGGCGCATCCTCGCGACGCGGGTGGGGTCGAAGCCGAGCTCGGTGGCGATCAGCGCGCTGAGCTGGGACACCGTCTGGCTGTGGCTGCGGGTGTATGGGTCCTTCGCGTCGACGGCGAGCGCGAGCGCGTTGGCGAGCGTTCGGGTGTGATGGTCGTCGCCGGCGTCGGCGCTCGCTGCTCTGAGTTCCAGCTCGGGCGTGTAGATCACCGCCCTCTGGCCCGATCGCTTGGCGGCGATCAGCGCGAGGTCAGCCTCGCGGATCAACCGGTCCTTGTCAGCGAATTCCAGTCTCTCTGAGATCCCCGCTGATGCGGTCACGTAGACGCCCTGGGGCCCGGTGGCCAGTAAGGCGTGCAGTCGTTGGGTGAACTCGAGCGCGTTCCATGCGCGAGTCCCGTCGAGGATCACAGCGAACTCGTCACCGCCGACCCGGTAGGCGCAGTCCGTGCCTCGCTGCGTGCTGCGGATCGCGTTGGCCAGAGCCTTGAGGCGATCGTCGCCGGCTTGGTGGCCGAGGGTGTCGTTGACCTCCTTGAGCTTGTCCAGATCGAGCATCACCAGCGAGATCGGGACGGCGATGCGTCCCGCCCGATGCAAGCTGCGCGTGAGATCCTCGTGAAACGCGCGATGGTTGCGCAAGCCGGTCAGCGGGTCGGTGATCGCGACCTCGCCCAGGCGCTGTAGCTCGGTATGCAACGCGCCGTCAAGCCGCCGGCGGAAATATGCGATCACCAGGCCCAGACCGAGCAGCAGCGCAAGACCCGCCGCGAACGCGATTGTGATCGCCCTCGTCGCGGTGGCGTTGTTGCGGCGCAGCAGGGCTGTTTGCGCCAGCGATCGCCGCGATGCGACTGCGGCACTATGGTCGACGATGCCCTCCATGACGCCGAACACCGGGTCGACGACCGCGTGGTCAATGTAGATCGCCAGCGCCGGGTGATGGACGTCAACTGCCCCGAACAGCCTGTTGGTGGCATGATCGTAGCTGGCGTCGAGCGCGAGCAGGCGCGCAACCACGATCCGGTTAGCCGACGACGTGTCGAGGCCCAGCAGGCGCCGTAAGTCAGCGTCCAGGTGCTGCTCGGCCTGGTCGTGCAGCCGCAGTGCCGTAGGCCCGGGCTCGAGGCGGTACTTGCGCTCCAGCGACTCCTCCTGGCCGACCCAGTAGCGAGCGTCCTGATAGACGCTGCTCAGCCTGCTGGCCGCGTCAGCGCGCTGCGACAGCCCTGCGCCGCGGCTCTGGGTTACGATCGCGAAACCAGCCAGGAAGCAGAGCACCGCGAGCAAGCCGACAACGCTCGCCCGCACCACCCACCGACCTGCCAAATGTCTCCCCGCCATCTGCACCTCACCTTCTCGGAGCGTTTAGCGTGCGCCAGACCCGAATCATCCTGTTGCTCCTTCCCAGAACATCGACGGTCGGCGTAGCTAGCCCCATTTTCCGGCGCTACTGCTCCTTCCGTGGGTGAGGTGAGGGACGTGGCGGGGTAGCTTCGC
>CALAQT010000225.1 GCA_937888775.1 uncultured Actinomycetes bacterium
AGAACATCTCCGATTGCAGAATGCCGAAGAGCGCGAGGTCGGCGCCCTCGATATACGCGCCGCTGTTGTGGACGATCGCGTTCTCGCTTGCTGATACGAACCCCATTGGGATCAGCCAGCGGGTCGCGCTGGAGTGGATGGGAATAAAGATGAAGGTGTCAGTGGGTCTCCGTATCTCGGCGAACAAGCCAGGCGTCTTTGCGTTCTCTTTTGTCTGCTCCTTCTTGGAGGCCGCGCGGAAAGCGCGCACCGATGCGAGTCTCGCGGTGAGAGTCGGCGAGTGTCGAATATCGGCCGGGTCGGCGTCCTCCAGCCAGAAGCAGAAACGCTCCTCGCCGCTGAGGAACTCAGTGTCGCTCAATAGCGGCCTGATGTACTGCGCCGCGATTGCGTCAGTACGGCGGACCCCATCGGCCTCGTCGCGTGTCAGCAGGAGGTGCCCGCCGTCAACGGGCTTGGATCCGTAGACGACGGGCTTGACGGGAGCGAGCGGCACCGTCCTCGACGCTGCGTAGACCTCGTCGAACGCGACAAGGTATCCATTGATCTGCGGCACGTCGCGCGCGACCGAGGAGCTTGTCGCGGCGTCGTACTCGTACAGAGTGCCACTCGGGGCCTTGCCGGAATGGCAGAAGCCGATGATGACGACGTGGACGTGTGCCCGTCCGCGTCCTTCGCTGGTCCAGTCGAACGTGCGCCAAGCAAATGTGATGTGCAGGCCGAGCTTGTGAAGCAGGGGCCAAAGGGCGGGTACCTGCTCGCCCTGTGTGACGCTGTTTGTGGACACGAACGCTCCGGCTGCTTTGCCGATGCTCGCCGCAAGATAGTCGCCCGCGAGCTTGTACCACGCGGCCACGTAGTCCAAGGAGCCGCCTTGGCGGTGGCCCGCAAAAATGCGGGCCATGTCCGCCGTCTGCTCATCGTCGAGCAAGTGCTTTCCACCATACGGAGGGTTGCCGAGCAGGAACGAGCACTCGGTCGGGTCGAGCACGTCGGCCCAGGGGAGTGCGAGCGCATTGGCACAGCGAATCTCGGCCGACTCGGTGAGCGGAAGGTCCGCGATGTTGATGCCAAAGGACGCGCCAAGCGCCTCATTCTCGAGGTGATCAACGAGGTACATCGCGGTTTCCGCGATCCTCACCGGGAACTCCTCCACCTCGATGCCGTGGAACTGGTCGAGCGTCACCTTGCGCCAAGCCTCAAGGTCCGTGGTCATCTGGATGGCGCCCGGCAGGCGGAGCAGCGTTTCGCGTTCCAGCCGTCGCAGCTCGCGATATGCGATCACCAGGAAGTTGCCGCAGCCGCAGGCGGGATCAAGAAACGTGAGTGTGCCGAGCCTGGTGTGAAAGTTCTGGAGGCGCGCTTTCGATGAACCACACGCCTCGAGTTCGGCTTCGAGGGCGTCGAGGAACAGCGGTCGGATGACCTTGAAGATGTTTGCCTCCGACGTGTAGTGCGCGCCGAGGTGCCGCCGCGCCACTTTGTCCATCACAGACTGGAACATCGAGCCGAACACGGCGGGACTGATCTTCGACCAGTCGAACGCGCTCGCGTCGAGCAGCTGATCCCTCATTGCGCGGGTCGTGTCGGGCGGGTCGATGCGCTCGCGATACAGGCCGCCGTTTACGAACGGAAACGCGGCAAGGTCTTCATCAAGCGTCGTAGTTCTGGCCGCGTCCTCCGTGTCGAGGACAGTAAAAAGGCGACCTAGCCACATGCCGAGGTCGGAGCCGTCCTCCGCCGTTCGATTGCGGACAACATCCTCGAACTGCTTGCGTGGCCACAGGCCGGTGTTGTCTCCAAAGAGCAGGAACAAGACGCGCACGATGAAGATAGGGAGCGCGTGCGGGGCGTAGCCGGTCGCGGCGATCTCGTCATAGACCTTGCCGAGCAGTTCGGCCGCCTCGACATTCACGGCGTCCTCGACCTCGAACTGGCGGTTCACATAGCCCGCCAAGACCAGGAAGCGGTCGATCTCGCGGGGAAGGTCCCCGAGTCGGAACTCAAACGGTTCGGGGGAGTCGTGGTCGAGGTCGAGGACTTTCATCCTTGCGAAGTCGCTGACGACAACGAGTCGAGGCATCTCCCGATCGCCGAGGCTGTCGATGTAGTCGAGCGCCTGGTCCATCGCTTCATCAAGGTCCTCGCCCGCGGACTTGTGCTCGGCGAGCAACATGCTCGGCCACAGCAGGTCGATGAATCCTCCGCCGCCCGTGGACGTGCGGCGGGCGTGTCGCTCAAATGCTGCGTGGACGCGCCTACGCTCAATCCCAAAGATCAAGAGGAAGTCGGTCCAGAAGGTCTGCGCCTCGCCGCGCTCGCTTGTCTCGCCCTCCCACTCGCGCGCAAAGGCATGCGCGGACTCTCGAATGTCGTTGCGGCTGGGGCGGACCATGGGCAGCAGCTTGCCGGAGCGGTCGGACCGTTTCGTCGAACGGGTCCGGCTCGCCGGCTACTATCGCGCCTGAGCTGTCTCCCTGGGGAGGCGGGATTGGGCGGTCGGATCGACCTCTCGAGCCTCGCGGATTGCTCTTGGCTACTCAGCTAGAGCAGCCGCAGGAAGTCGACCTCCCCGATGAGCTCGATGTCGAGACCCTTGATGCGTAGGTCGGTCGCCTGCTGGAGTTTGTGGCTCATCGTGGCTCCGGCCGCGAGCTTGCCGAGGTCCTGCTCGCCGCACACGAGTATGTTCGTCGCCTTCGTGACCCCGTCTGCCGGCTGACCGCCGGCGTTGAGCACAACCTGGAAAGCCTCCCGGCGTGTCATCGAGTCGAGCGCCCCAGTAAATGCGACCACGCGCCCGAACAGCGGATGGTTCTTGTCAAAGCTGTTGGTGTTCGCGGACATGTCTGCAGCGCGCACGCCTGTGTGTCCGGTGCCAAACGGCATCCATCCGAGGTCTGGACGGACTTCGCCCCATTGGCGGCCTGTCTTCTTCAGCGCGTCGGCGATGCTTGCCACACCGATTCGCTCGACGGCCGCGAGAAGAATCTGTCCGCTCGCGGTGGCGTCGGAGCACGGGTTGTGATGGTCGAGCGCGATCTTGAGCTCGTCGGCCACGACTGGCAGTGAGACGCTGAGCATCTCCGGCCACGCGGCCCGTGAAAGCCGCGCCGAGCACACGTATCTGAACGGATCGGGCGTCATGCCCCACCGTGCGAACTCGGCCCGCAGGACGCTCATATCGAAGCTCGCGTTGTGCGCTACTAGCGGGTCGGCCGCCGTGTGCGGCGCGACGATGCTCCATACCTCGGCGAACATCGGCGCGCCGCGGACATCCTCAGGCTTGATCCCGTGTATCGAAATGTTGAATGCGTCCCATTGCTCGTCTGACAGCTGGGGGTTGATGAGCAGTCGGCCAGAGTCGAAGAGCCGGCCGGCCTGGAACTGGGCCCACCCGAGCGCACACGCGCTCCCGCGCTGCGCGTTGGCGGTCTCAAAGTCGATAGCCAGGAAGTTCTCCATGGGGACACTGCATTATCCAGACGCGTGGCGGTGGCGCGCGGCCTCAGCCGGCGGCCAGTGGCGAGATGCAGACATCATCCGGGCATCGTTCGGCAGGGCGCGCTGGCCGCGAGCCGGCTGATTCGCCTCAGCGGGCGAGAACCGTCAGTATGGACGCCCGTGCGTCTACTCCACCTCGCGGACCTCCATCTCGACAGCCCGATGCGTGGCCTTTCAGCGCATGAGGGTGCGCCGGACACGGCAGCGAGTTGCACGCGCGAGGCGTTTGAGGCTGCTGTGCGGTTTGCCCTTGAGGAGGATGTGAGCCTCGTCGTGATCGTCGGCGACGTGTACGACGGCGACTGGCAGGACGTCAGCACCGGCATGTTCTTCGCCCGCCAGCTCGCGCTGCTACGCGGCGGTGGGATCCCGGCCGTCGTGATCTCGGGTAACCACGATGCTGCGAGCAGGATCACTCGTCAGATCACGCTTCCCAAGGGAACGAGCGTCCTTTCGACCAAGATGCCCGAGACCGTCGTCTTCGCCGAGCTCGGGGTTGCGGTGCACGGCCAGGGCTTCGCAACGCGCGAGGTGACCGAGAACCTTGCCGCCAATTACCCGCCGGCTTTGCCCGACTTGATCAATATTGGGCTGCTGCATACGAGCCTTGCGGGTCACCCCGATCACGACTCCTACGCGGCCTGCTCGGCGCAGGATCTCGAGCGGCTCCGGTATGACTACTGGGCCCTCGGGCATATCCACATTCGCGGGCGTGCGTGCGACGTGCCGCCGGCCTTCTACTCCGGCTGCATCCAGGGGCGCAGCGTGCGCGAGTGTGGCCCTCACGGCGGTCTCTTGGTCGAGCTGGAGCGCGGCGAGGAGCCAATTGTGGAACCGCTCAACTTCGATGTGCTGCGCTGGTCGAGCGCCGAGATCGACTGCACGTCGGTGGAGAAGCTTGACGATCTGCTCAAGCGTGCCCGCTCGACACTTGGCGGTCTCCTTAAGGTCGACCGCCGGATCTGAGTACGCTTCTACCTCGGAGTCTTCGAGCCCTGGCGACTCGGCAAGCAATCGCAGGAACGCCTCGGCCTTCTCGATGGACGGCGCGGATTGCGCGAGTAAGCCTCTTACTTCGACCTGTCTTGCGCGCACCAACCGGATCGCGTTGTGCTCGAGTGGCCTGCCCGAGCTGACGGCAAAGTTGGCTGCGTTGCCTAGATCAATTCGCAGCGCCTCCGGAAACCCGTCCGGAAGCCCAAGCCCTGCTGACTCGTCTAGTAACGGTTGCACGAGCGCGTCGATGTCGACGCTGTCTTTGAAGGCCGAAGCCCGCACCATCCCGATATCTATCCCCAGCGCGAGGCCACTTAAGCGCAGCCAGATTGGAAGTTCGTCCTCGATTGACGTGGTGTCCTCCTCGGTCACGAGTGATCGAATCTCAAGGTATGTCTTCCTAGGCGTCCAACGCGATCGTTAGATATCGGGGGAGCATCTCTCGCATGGCCTCCGATGGCGGCGCTTTGTCGTCGAGGCGCTTGCGTCCGTGAGCAAGATGGTTTCTCGCCTTGTATAGGTCGCGAAACGTAGCGATGTCGGCGACGGCACTGGCTGGCGATAGCTCGTTGGCCACTAACGCAAATCTCGCTAAGACTGGGATCCGTGTGGGGTCGATCGCCTCGCGGAGGATCTCAAAGGTGGGCCGGCTGAGTCGCTTCAGCAGTTCGTTTGTGAGCGCTTCGAGCGCTATGAACCCCCACAGGAACCTCCTCAGCGGGTCATCACTCTCGCGCAGCATCACCTCGTACCAATGAGTGGCGGTAGCGAGCGCCTGCCATTGGTCGCCACGAGGCAGGCGATGGAGCCTCTTGCGAACCTCCGCGAGCGGAAAATCATTCATCGACCTGACCACTACGCCTCGTGCGGAGCCGGTGAATCGCGGCATGAATACTGGCCCGCGCCCGGGTGCGGTGATGTACACGTGGTCTCGCTCTTTGCCTTCAAACATCGACCCGTTGAGTGTTGGCGCCACCGTGGCAACGATCGCCTCGAATGCGTAGGGAGCGTCCGCAGCCAGCGTGTTTTGGATCGGCTCTATGGCTTGAGGCTCGATCCATACATGTCGGTTCTCCGTCAGTCGCGTTTCGTCCAGTTCAACTGGGCGTTCGAGGCATAGCGTGACGTACCACGCGTGGTCCTCGAATCCGAGCGCCAACTTCTCGATTTCGTCGTCTATGCCCTCATCGCCGGTCCGCTTGGCATGCCCGAACATCGCGTTGAGTGCAAGGTTGCCTGTGGCAACGCGAATGCGCACCTGTTCGCGAATCGGGTCCGGGACTCTGCCGAACCAGACCGAGCATTGGTCGCCTGGAGCCGGAAAGTCCTTGATGACGATCGGCCTGCTGGTCGGAGCTTCTCGCGGCCGCCTGCCGTAAGAATGGTCCGACCAGTATGCGCGCACCGCATGCGCTGTTGCCGGCATTCCGCGCCTCGTGATCCGGCCAGCCTCGTCCTTCCGGTAGCGGTCGCGGTAGCTCTTACTGCCGACCCTCGCGGAGATCTGGCTGGCAGACACCTTCGCGCCATCGCCGCGTCGGTAGAGTTTCCGTTGGTTGATTGCCGCGGCAATCTCCTTTGGGGTGCGTCCCTCCCGGTTGCCGACAAGAACCGCGTCGATTGCCTCATGAAGCTTCACTCGGGCAGGATATCCACGCTGGGCCGCGTGGCTACTTCTCGTCAGTTGCGTCTGAGCGAACAGACGCTAGTTCCGCGGCTTCCAGATACCGTCGCAGCGCTTCGGGCCGAGGGAGCGCCTCTCCTGCCAATACAGCCTGCGTTGCCCCGCGACTCACGCCTGTTCGCCGCGCGACCTCGCGCACGCCGATGCTGCCGAGGATCGGGAGTGCCCAGTCCATGAGCGCGCCACGCTTGGGGTCATCGTAAGTGCCGACCAGCGAGACGCTGTACCCGATTAGTGCCTATGAGCTCGCCGATGCCTGCACGGCTTTGGGCCTTTTTCCTCGGCGTGAGGGTGAAGACCCGATGGACAGCAAGCGCAACTACGTTTCCAAGCGACTGCACGGCAGCTCGCTGGCGGAGCTCGTCGAGCTTGGCCAGAGGGTCGCCGAGCTCTACGGAAGTGAGCGTCTTTGACCGGTGCTCGCGGGGGTCGGAGCGCACGGGGTCGACGGCGAGATGAAGCAGCTGATCTTCGCCGCGAACGGGGCCAAGCCGCGGATAGTTCTGCGCGACGCGATCAACAACGTGGTTGAGATCGTCAAGAACGCGGAGTACTGCCTCATCTACGATCGCCCGCTACGGGCGGAGGGCCTCACATGGGGCGAGCTAACCGACTGGTGGGCTCAGAAGACTGGCTGCGATGCCGCCGAGCCCGAGACCCGAAGGAAGCTCTACCGCAGGCTGCGCGAATCGCTCAGCGAGCAGAGCCCGCCCGAGCGCGTCCTCTTCGACGCCTACCGAACGCGCTACCGAAGCGAGCTCGGCGGCCGGATGCCGGCGCTGCTGCCACAGGTCTACCTCCACTATGACCCCTACACCATCCGGGAGCTCGCAAATGGTCCCGGCGAGCCACTAGCCCGCCAACGCATGGACTTCCTGCTGCTGTTGGCGCACAGCACGCGGATCGTGATCGAGGTGGACGGCAAACAGCACTATGCGACGGGCGCCCGTGCGAGCCCTGCGAAGTACGCGGCCATGGTGCGGGAGGACCGCAGCCTGCGCCTCGCCGGCTACGAGGTCTACCGCTTCGGTGCCTCCGAGCTGCTGAGCAGGGACGGGGCAAGACGGGCCGATGAGTTCTTCTCGGCGCTCCTGCAGCGTCACGAGATCGAGTCGTGAAGGCGCTCATCGCCGGCCGCTCCCGAGCGCAGGAGAGATCTCGCCCATGAGCAGGCCGGCCGCCGAGCTCTCGAGCACCCATCGCTACGACGAGATCGACCGGTTCCTGCTGTTCGCTGAGCAGCTCGAGGTCGCATGCGAGCTTCTGAGCGCCGAGACGCTCGCGAAGACCCGGACCGCTCTCGTGGTCCTCGACAATCTCGCCAACCTCCTGCTCCATCGCCACGCCGTGGCGGTCTTCGCGGGCGGGGAAGGCTCGCACTGGTACAGGCGCAAGCGATACACCCGCGCCGAGCGCCGCGAGATCCTTCAGGACTTCAACCGGATGCTGAGGCTGGCCGGCGACGACAGCGACGGACCGCCGTGGCGCGCCGTGGCGCGCCGTGAGCGCGATCTTAACCGAGCGCGATGCGGTGGTGATGCGGGTCGCGCACAGCTATCGCAACGGCGTCTACCACGAGGATCGTCACAACGCCGCCCTCATGCAGCCGTTGAGCATGCTCTACGCACAGGCGCTGGGGCGGGCCTTCGTTCGCAGCCACGCTCACGGCTGGTCGTACTCGATCGACGCAGAGCGCGCGGGGTCCCTGGCCCGGCTCGGGTATGAGCCCCGGCCGGATGACTTCGCGGTCCGGGGAAGGATGCTCGACTTCGCCGAGGCGGCGCAGACGATCACCGGTTCTCTGACCGGGCGGTTCGTGGTCCATGAGCAGGCTCTCAGCGAGCATCTTGCGCGCGGCGTCGTGGAGCGCACCGTGCGTTGCGCTCACAGCGTGCTGGACCTGCTGGAGCGAGGGATGCCCGCCGAGCGGCTGGAGTGGGTCTTCTTCTGGTCGCAGTTCTGGGACAGGCACGGCGCCGATGGGCGCTGGCTGGCGCTCCAGGACGAGCGCGACGCGCTGGGCGAGGCGCTTGACTCGGCTGCCGGTGAGCAGAGCGGCGGGCAGGACACAGCGGCTGCTCTCGCCTATCCGCGGGCTGGGGAGGCCCACGTTGCGCGCGTCCATGAGCTGCAGCGAGAATCTAGGCCGAGCGTCACCTGGGGTGATGCTCCACGACTCGGGAGACTCGGGGAACGCCTCGCGCCGGCCAGCGACGCTGCTGTCGCGCTATGAGCAGATCGACCGCGAGGTCGAGCAGCTCGAGATCGCGACCGCGAAGGCCGAGGTCACCTGGGATCAGATGGTCGAGAGCGAAGTAGATCGTGCTCGCGAAGGCGATTGATCGCCGGCGCTGGGCCTTGAATCGCTGAGTCATCGCGTCCTGGCGAGGCGCGATGATCAACGGCATGGCAAAGGAAACCTCGAGCCTTGAAATAGTGACGCTGGTCGTCGCGATTCTCGGCGTGCTCCTCGCGCTCGCCTCGCTGGTATGGCAGGCCGCAACGTTTGTGCTTTCCGGGAGTCGCGTGCGGCTTCTCCTGCGGCAGGGCGCGTTGAAGCGAATGGCGGGAGGAACTGTCCGCATCTCGGGGCCCCTGCAGCCAACGGCAAGCGACTGCGAGGTCATGCGAAGCCAGGGCTTCGAGGAGCCTGTCCTGATCGTGGAGGTGCGCAACCGTGGCCGGATGGCCGTGTCCGTCGAGGACATCGCGGCCGTCTCGGAGGACGGGTGGGGGTTCAAGCGCGCCGAGGATCCGGAGAACCCGTCGTTGCCTCACCGGTTGGAGCCGGGAGCCAAACAGGCGTGGCACGTCGAGCTCGCAGTGTTCCAGGCCCTGGTTGATAAAGATCGCAAACCGCGGAAGGCATGGATGACGGTCGAGCTGGGCACAGGGAGGGTGATGCGCACGAAGCAGTCCACGCTCGTGTCTCCGTCGGCGACGCCGGACGCGTCGTAGCCGCCGGGCCGCATAGAACATCCGGCGCGAGCGTGATCAGCCGGCCGTGGAGATTGATCTGAGCGGCGCGATGAGCCCGTGAAGGTATTTGCAGCAGGCTAGGGGCGGGCAAGGACCGCGAGGCAAGCGCGTTCTATGCCGGGAACAGCTCCCGGAACTCCTCCTCCACGATCTGCCACCGAACCCAGTGGCAATAGGACCCAAGGACATCCACGACCGGGATCGGCGTGAGCCGGGTTCCCAGGTCCATGGCGTCCTTGAGGCTGATCGCGAGCGCCGGGTGGGGATCGAAGGCATCGGGGGGATCGTTCTCGCCCCAGTCGAACCATGCCACGGGCGATCCCTCCTGCACGGGCCCAATGGAGACTTTGAGCGCGGGCGTGGGCATGTCCGGGTCGCCCGCCCAGTACATCTCGTCGGTATTCAGCACGCACACCACGACGAGCAGCAGCCGGTGCTTATCGATGTTGTTCAGTTGAGCCAGCTGCCATAGCGGGCTGTTTCGGTAGGGGACGATCTCGCCGTCCGCTCCCCGGTAGGGCTGGGAGCGATCGAGGGCCGCGAGGATCCCGGGGGACTCCACCCTCGGGCGCAGCTGAACCGGAGCAGCGCAACCTTGGCCATCGACGGGCGGGCCTTCCAGGACCGGGAATTGTGTTCTTCGGTCGGGCTCCCTGCCGTCCAGCAGCACCAGCTGGGATGCCAGGTGGTCCAGGGCAGATCTGAGGTTGTAGATCAGCTCGCCCGCCTGGAGGCTCCACATCGGGTCGATCGCCGGTAGTCCGTGCGCGCGATAGACGTGTACACCCGTGTGCGGATCCACCTCGCGGGAAAACGTTGGTCCGCTGCTGTCATAGGCGGCGTCGATCGACTCGCGCAGCTCGGTGAGGTGTACCTCTGCCCGGTCGAGCTTCAGCATCACGCCGCTCAGGCCGGCCGTCGTAGGTTCCATCGCCGGCCTCCTTCAACCGATCCCCGCCAGGACATCGATGAGGCCGTGTGCGATACGGGCCATGTCCTCGCGCGTCAGGTAGTCGTGTTTCGCGGCCAATAGAACCGCCTGCGGGATCGCCGAAGTCGGCAGCTCTCCGCCGCGCGCGATCTTGCCGTTCTTGTCGGGCCACCCGTGCTTCAGCGATGTGTCCTCGGCGCTCCAGGAGGGCCGGACACGCCGAGCGTCGCCGTCGCGCGCCGCGCTGGCGATCAGGGACGGCGAGGGGATCAGTGCCTTTAGCGAAGCGCTCGCCGCGAGAGCGCCACCCACGGGCTGGTGGCTGGCGACTGCTTGCGCTTCCACAGCAGCTCGAAGTCGGGTAGGCGCCCCTCGACGAGGTTACGGGCCTTCTCACGGGCCTTAGAGTCCTCGCTCCAGCCGTCGGCGTAGAGGCCGAGCAGGTCGAGCAGCTGCTCGGCGAAGGTCCGTAGGTCGGTGAGGCGCACGAGGCGCACGCGCTCAAGGCGCGCTGCGGCATTCGGCTCGATGCTCTCGTGCGGGGTCACGAGCAGCCCCCTCACCGGGACCTCACCGGAGACCGCCTGGGCTGCGCGGATGGCTCCCTCGGCCTGGTTGACATCCTTGATCGAGGTGCTCATGGCCTGCGGGGCGAGCTTGACCTCGAACACCAGCCGCCGGGCGGGGCCGCTCAGCTCCCACAGCAGGTCATGCTCGCCCTGCGTGGCCTTGGGCGCGTGCACGCCGAGGCCGAGCATCCCGCCGAGCTCGACCAGGGCACGAGTGACGCGGTCGTGGGTCCCGTCGAGGTCGTCGAGTATCGCCGCCGAGAAGCGCTCAAGCTCGACGCCGCGGCGGCGGTCAAGCAGCGCATCCCAGCTTGCGAACAGGGCATCGTTACCCGTGCCCTCCAGCTTGGCCTGCGCGGCCGCGGCACGGGCCTGGGAGGCCCGCAGGCGAGAGAAGAACGTGTTCGCGCCGCCGCTTGAGATCGCCTCCGCGAGCGCCGCGGGCGCCTTGCGTCCAGCGGCGTCGTCGGCGAACGACCGCTGCGCGAGGGTCAAGGCGAGCGCGCGCATCGCAAACCAGAAGCCGCGAAGCTCTCCGGCCCCGTCGCTCTGGGCCCCGGCGCGGGCGAAGCTCTCCGCCGCGCCGCGGTAGTCCTCAGACCACAAGCGCAGCACGCCCTGCAGCTCATCCTCCGCTGGGGTGGAGACGCCCGTGTCCTTGGCCGACAGCGGGTCCGGCGGGTCCTCGGGTTCCTCGCCGTCGAGGAAGCGCAGGGCCTCGGCGACGGCGGTATCCGGGTCGCCGCTGCGGCGCACCGCCGCGAAGACATCGCCGCGGACCTCGGCGGGCAGCAGCGCCAGTCCGCGGCGGTTGCCGAGCGCCGCGAAGAATCCCGGGTCCCACAGCAGGTAGGCGGCGCGGTCCCCCTCGCCGCGGTTGCAGCGGCCGAGCGCCTGCGCGACACGCTGGGCGAAGCGCGAGCGGGCGAACGGCGCATCGCGCAG
This sequence comes from uncultured Actinomycetes bacterium, assembly GCA_937888775.1. The sequence continues at coordinate 11,609 of CALAQT010000225.1, forward strand.
GTAGGCGCTGACGAAGTCCTCCAGCTCGCTGGTTGCAACCGGGACCTCGGGCAGGATCTCGAGGCTGCAGGCCTCGGCGGGGAAGTCCATGCCGTCATAGCGCCCGGCGCACACGAGCTGGCCGTCGGCGTCGCCGGCGAAGTCCTCGGCGGCGCCGTTGTCGGCCTGCAGGCGGCGCACCTGCCCGAGCCCGGCGCCGGTGAGCGCCGCCTGCACCTGATCGGCCGTCGTCGAGCGGGCGCAGAGCCACAGCGCCTTTCGGGCCTCGCCGAGCAGCGGGCGCGCCTGGGCGATCAGCTCCGGGGCGGTCTGCTCGCGGTCGGGGCGCACGAGCGCGACGAAGCGCCGGCCCTGCCGGGGCGGGACGGCGGCGGTGATCCGCTGCGCGCGCGGGCATCCGATGCGCCGGCGCAGGTCCTCGAGGTCCCCGACGGTGGCGCTCAGGTACAGGCGACGCTCGGGCTCTGAGAAGTGCTCGATCGTCTGGCTCGGCGGGATCCAAGGGGCGATCGTCAGGCCGCGCGCGGACACGAGCCAGCAGCAGGCCTGCGCGCGGGTTCGTGTGCGCTGCCAGGCCCACCAGGCGGGGCTGCGCTCCGGCAGGTGAGCGTCGAGCAGGGCGCCCACCTCGCGGGCGACCTCGAGGGAATCCAGCGGCGAGAGCATCTCGGCCGGCAGGGCCGGGAGGAGCCCGTCGAGCAGGTCGTTGATGATGCCGTAGTAGGGGAAGCGCGCCTGGATGCGGCGCAGCACCTTCGCGAACAGCTCGTCGCCGGAGGCGATGAAGACGGTGAAGAAGTCGCGCAGTGGTCCCTCGGCGAGGTGGACGTCGTCCATCACGAGCAGCCCGGCCGGGCTCACGCCCGGGGACTCGTTGAGGTAGTTCCAGAAGTTCATCACGCCGATCGAGGTCGCGAACTCGTAGTCGGTCTTGCGGTCGTCGTGCCAGGTGCTCTTGGGGCCGTGGAAGGCGACGGCGGGGACGCCGAGACGGTCCGCCTCGGCCTTCACCTGGGCGGTCAGCTGCTTGGTGCCGGTGAGGTAGGCGACGGGCTGGGAGGTCCGCTGGCGATACTCCTCGCAGACGAGCAGCGCGGCGACGGTCTTACCGGAGCCGGTGGGCAGCTCGATCGCCGCGTCCCCGCTGAGCTCGCTGAGGCTGTGAAGGACCTCCCGTTGCCAGTCCCAGAGCTTTGGGAACGCGGCGGGCGCGAGGCGGGCATAGGTGGCGAGGTAGGGGTTGGTGCTTGCCGTGGAGGGCACAACGTGAGGTTAGCCTCACGCCACGGGCTCGTGGCGGTGGGCTACACGGTGACCGAGACGGGGACGCGTGCCACGACTGGCGTGAGCACGTTGAAGTCGGCCTGGGCGAGCTCCTGGTAGGAGACGACGGCCGGGACGCCATCGCCGCGCAGCAGTCCCTCGTCGGTGACGGGGATACGAGCCTCTAGCAGCGGCACGAGGGCGCCATCGACGCAGGCCGTGTCCACGGGTCCGAACCTATTCGATCGTCCGGCGTATCCGCGCGATGCTCAGCTCGCTCGAGCGCAAGACCCAGGCGGCGGACGCAAACCTCACGGACTAGAGACGCGGGTAAGTGAGTCGCTCCCGCGTTCGGCGCGGAGCGGTGCACGGTCGAGCGTAAGCGGCGGGCGACCGCGCACGTGTCGCGCATACCAGCGCCGGCCCAGCAGGCGCTCAGTGTTCCACGCGATCGCCGGCACCGCGCCGCGGCGGTGCAGCCAGAACCGGCCGGGCACCTGCTCGCGCGGCTCGGTGCGTCGTGCCTCGACGTCGGCGATCACGTCGGCGATCACGTAGCCCGAACCCTCGGAGCCTTCGCGCCGGGCCAGCACCCGGCCGTGCGCATCGGCGATCTGCGCCCCGCCCTCAAAACGGCCGTGGTAGGTGACCTCGGGCAACTCGGGCATAGGGCACGAGAACGCGCCCGTGATCGCCGCATGCGCGACCGGTGCGCCGACGTAGCGGCCGAATACGCCGGGAGCGCGCGCGGCGGTGGCCCCATTCGCCGCCTCGGCCCGTCGGGTGTAGGCGGTCGGCGGCCACCGTGGAATGCTCCACCAATTGGAGCCACCCATCACAAGATCGACGCGGCCGCGCAGCCGGCGTGCCGTCCCACTGCGCATGAACTCCCAGCAGACCGCAGCGCCGACGGTCAGCTCACCCGCCTCGATCACCCCGTCATCGCCCCCACCCACGTACAGCGCGTTCTCCCACATCGTCGGCAGGTCCTTGTCGTGACGTCCGAGCAGCCCATCCGGCCCCGCCAGGAGGAACGCGTTGCGGACCTCTCCGTCGGCGTCCCGGCATAGGAACGACCCGCCGATGAGGACACGCTCCTCGCGACCCACCCTCAGCAGCATGTCGGTCGCCGCGCCGTCGGGCGCCAGCGCGGCATCTGCGAGCTCGGGAACAAACGCGGCGCCGGTCGTGAAGAACTCGGGCAGCGCGACCGCCTGCGCACCCGCGCGCGCCGCATCCCGAGCCAGCGACTCGCACGCAGCGAGGTTCGCCGGGACGTCCGCGAGCGCTACCTCGAGCTGAACAGCCGCGACCCGCATGCTGTGATCGTACCCCGCCCAAACCACCCGCGAGCACGCCCGCAGGCAGAGACGCGATGGACCGCGATCAGGCGTCGGGCAACCCGGCGCGTTTCGGGGCGGACGTCGGCTTGCAGAAGTGCCCACGCACTCCCGCCCTCCGGCGCCGAGCGAGCACACGGGCGCGTCAGGCACATAAACCCGATCATCAGGCTGCGCGCCGGAACTCTCGTGCAGCAATCCGCCGAGGCGGTCTGTTCGGTGCACGTGCGCGGGACCCGCTTTCGCGGACGCTCGACGACTCACACCGCCAAGGCATCCGACATAATGCCGAGCGGGCCGCTAGCAGCGTCGCCACACACCACCGTGCCTGATGTGATCACTGACGGACCTGCAGAGAGAACCAGCGACCGCCCGGCCACCCAGAAGAGGGTCGCAGGTTTGCGGTCGCAAAACACCTGCATAAACGTACCTTCCAACCTTCCACTCCCCCACCCCCAGCCACAAGGATCGCGGGTCGCTGGGTGCGTTTGGCCAGCAATCAAGCGCGATGAGTTGCGCCCAGTTGGGCCATCTTGCGCGTAGTTTGGACCCCGAATTGGACCCCGTGGCTGGTCTGCGGAGCGCGCGACGTGGGGCGCGAGCTGCTGCTCCTGTCTCGAACCGAAAGGATCCCGGGCCCGGAAGAGCACCCGCTGATCGTCCTTTGCGTCGTCTCTTGCCTGACTACCGGGCGCTCGCTTGTGGGACGAAAGCGGAAGCGAAGGCCGCTATCAAGATCACGCGAAGCGCGCCGGTGCTCGTCGCGACTTGACACTGCTAGACGACGCGATCAAGCAGCGTGAGGCTGTGAGGCGCGTCGCGCGGCTGGTGCCACAGTGACGCGCCAGCCGCCAGCGCTCCGGTACTGGCCCTCGAGGCTAGCCGGGTGCTGAGCGCCACGTGATGCGCACGGGAAGGTAGTGGCGGACTCGCTCGTACCAGGGAAACTCCAAGCTGCCAAGCGGGAGAAGGATCGGCTTGTCCTCGCCGTCGAGCAAAACCTCGGCCGTCCTGCCGCGCTCCATGTTGATCCAGCGCACGACTGTACCTGGACGCGTCCCTTCCAGCCCCCACAGCACGCGCACCCGGCGTCCGTTGATGCGGTCTGAAGGCACTTGGCGCCCTGCGAGCACTCCAGCAACCAAGATGAAGACTCCGAGACCGATCATCCCGGCCTGAGCCACCGGACCCAGGAGAGCGGCGACCCCGGCGAAGATGAGCGCAAGCGCGAGTGCCTTCCGTGTCTCTTTCGCAAGCAGCGAACTCATCCGCACATGATCGCGTGCCGACCCGACTGCGCGAGCGCAGTGCGGCGAATCGAATGGACTCGAGTACCGGCACTCCAGATGCGGCTGCTGCGACCCGACCAGCCGTATAGCTGCCGGCGGCGCTCGGCTCGTGGTGGCAGGGGTCGCGTCTGCTTTCGCGTGATCGGGGTCGCCTTGCCCCTCGTCTCTATGAAGGAGCAGGCATGAGCGGCGGCATCGCGCGCACTCTGGCTTGCCCGCAAGAGTAGCCGCCCGGAACCGACTTTCAGCTCAGCTATCCGCGAAGGCTCGGTGCACGAACATTTGGTTCGACGTGTTGACGATGCTCCTTGCGCCACTCGCGCCTGGCCGCTTCCCACTCGTAGTGCGTCGCGCCCGACTCGTGGTTAGGCCCCTCCGCCACGAGCCCCTGTGTCCCGAGGTCATTGGATCGCCAGCACTGGTCACGCGTCGGGCAGCCCTGGGGGTTTCTCCAGAGACCCGTCTCGCCGTCCCACACGGCCGTAGGCTCGAGGAAGGGACGACGCGTCTGGGCGGTCCCGTGTTTGGACACCCGCGGCCGACCGGGTCGCGTTTGAACGGCCGCAGCCGGCTCGGGGGCGGCCCTCGTGTAGGCGGCTCGCATCGCCACTGCGGGGTCGAACCGAAGGCGTCCCCTTTCGCCCGCTCCAATTCTGAGTGCACCGAGGTCGCGTGCATGGTGATACACGACGGAGCGGCTCACGCCGAGAAGGCGCGCGAGCTCCCTGCGTCCACCAGCGGACTCCGTGTGGAGGGGGTATGGCCCAGCCGCTCCGCGACGAGGTCCGCTAAGCGCTCGAGCTGATCGTCGTCGAGCCGGATCGAGGCATATCTCACGGTAGGACCCTTTCCGCGTGGCGATCGACCCACGCTTGTAGCTCGGTGATCGGGACTAGCTTGCGCCTTGCCAGCTTCACGTCCGGTTCGATCTGCTGGCGCCAGGTGTCCCAGCTCACCCCCAGCGCTTCGCAAGCCTCGCTCACACTGAGCGCCAAGCGCGGCACGGCCGGACCGCCCCGCCAGGGCTTGGCATCCGTGGTGGGCTCGGTCGAGGCTTTAGAAGGCGCCATCCGCGGCAGCCTAACTCGGACGGATCACTCTGCGCGCATGGCCGGCTGAACGGACGCGCACGCCAGAGCTTCGGGGCGCGGGTTGCTGACTTCAACGTGGCCATCACGTACGGCGATGTCGCTGAACATGGTGCACCGCTGCTCGCTGGAACAACCATGACGACCGGTACGAGAACGTGACGGTCACACGAACCGACGGCAAACCCTCCCACTGGCAATTCTGGTGCGGTTAGCAACCCCAGCCACCGCACCCCTGCCGCGGACCCGTCCTCGACGTCTGGGGCGCCGCGACCCGAGCACGCCACGCGCGCGTCTAAGCGTCAGATCAGCCGCGTGGGGAGGGTTTCTGGCGGGTCACATGCTTGCGGGGACGAAATGCTTGCGACAGTTGAGCGGGGGGAGCGCGTCCCATAGTCTGTTGACGTGAAGGTTCGCGGCCCGTTGACAGCGCTATTGGGGAAGGTCCTACCGTGAGCTTGTCTGCTTCGCTCCAGGGCCCGTTCGAGGTGGTATTCGAACGTCTGCTCAACGACGCAACCACCACCGCTCCGGAAGGAGCGCGCGGCCCGCGCGAGGTCGGCTGGATCGAGAGTTTCCACAGGCTCGTCGCGCAGCACCTCGGAGCCGAGCTGACCCAGGCGATCCAAGACATTCATTCCGGCGATCGAGTGACGGTCGGAACCGCGCTCATCCACGGCAATCCGTTCCAAATCGAGCAGCACCGACCTCAGACGACACGCCCTGTCGAGGCTGGCGACCTGCTTCTGGTCAGCGAGCGTGACGACGGAAGCGGGCTTGAACGCCAGGCACTCCTACTTCAGATGAAGGTCGGCAAGCCCCGTGCGACTTCGATGAACACAAGCACGGGCCAGCAAGCCTCGCTCTACGGTGCCTGGCCACCCGTCTTGTGGTGCAGTAGTGCCCTGCGCGCGCTCCCGGGTCCTCATCCCAGGGTGCCACGAGCCCGTCCGTGTCGGGCAGCCCAGTTTGGCGTCATTCCAACCTATGCCAAGCCCGGACCGTGCGAGGCGTTGCGGCTAACTGGCCCAAGGTCGTTTGCGGCTCCATCCTCTCTTTCCGTCGAGCTTGCAGCAACCACGCGTCTAGACCTCAACGTCGACGCGACCCCGAGACGATCAAATGGCTGGCCTCGGATCGTCGAGGACATGCTCGAGCGCGCAGGTCCCCTCGTTTTCGGCGGGCGCTCACCCCGCTTTCCCGGTCTCCAGGAGGCGGGCGATCCTACGGACGATCCGCGCGGCCGCTTCCTCGCCATTGCAGTCCGTTCTGGACCACCAGGCGCCTTTGACTGAATGCCACAGCGCTCGGGGGCGTCGCGGTCTTTGACGAGCAGCTTGCCGCGCGGCGCTGCCCGGCAAGCGTCTCCAGCGCTGTCGCGTTGCGCGATGACCAGCACCCAGCGCTGACTCGTCGCACGCGTGGGCTCTACTCGCCCTGCGAGGCCCAGTAGGCCTCCGCCTCCGCCTCCATGATGGCCAGGCGGGAGTAGTAGTCCGGGAACTCGTTGAGGTGCGCTCGCGCGATCTTCGCCGTCACGGTCACGTCGTCGTCGGTGACGTTGGTCTCGAGATCCTGCGTGCCGTGCTCGAGCTCGACGTCCATCCCCATCCGAAACTGCTCGATATCGAACGGTGATGTCACCCAGTCGATGCCGATCCGCTCGCCGGCCGCGCCGACCTCCTCGGCAGTGAAGTGGGCCTTATCGCTCATGCCACGGAGCCTACGCTCAGCGCGCGGGCGCTGTCGGATGCGCGAGGACAAGCCGCGTCCTCCGCCCTGAAGTGACCGTCTCCGCGGACGCTCGACGGCTTCGCTCATCCAACGCATCGGGCGTAATGTCGAGCGAGCCGCCAGCAACTCGCCACACGCCAGCGTGCCGAATGTGACCACTGACGGACCCACGGAAAGAACCTGCGACCGCCCGGCCCTCTACTCGACGGTCGATCGTGCTGTGCCGGGAAAGCGGGCTCTTGACGCTCTCTGACTGCTCCACCCCCAGCGGCAAGGATGGGGGTTCGCTGGGTGCGTTTCGCCGGTAATTGCGCGCGATGAGTTGCGCCGAGCTGGGCCAGCTTGCGTGTAGTTTGGACCCCGGATTGGACCCCGTGGCCGCTCGAGCGCTACGTTCCCGCTATGTACGACAGCCATGGCGCGACGCCGCCAGCCGCAACCGGGAGCAATGGCCATGAACTCGTAGCCGGGCCGCGCGGAGCTCCATGCATCTTGCTTCCGGCATCGGTCGAGGTACTCTCGTTCGTCGTGCTTCGCGATGGCCGACGGTACGTCCACGACGGCCCCACGCATATCGACATTGGGCAGCTACGACGTGGCTCGTACCGACTAGTCCTCGTGCAGGACTTCCACCGCGAGTATCGGAACCCCGACCTTCGCGCGTTCCCTGCCGCAATCGTCGCGATCCCGGTCGATAGCGACGGCTACTCGCCGTCAGCCAGCGCCTTCCCGTTGGAGAGCCGATTCCTTGACGAGGTTGCCGTGCTGGTCATCCGATGAGCCGCGGACGCAACACACAATGCCGCCACTTCGACGTCGTGCAAGTCACCAACGAGGCACCGACAAACCGTCGAGGGGGCGCCGCTACCGTGGTCGCCGCACTGCACGCGGAGCTGCTCGCGCGGGACATCTCGACCGCGATGGTCGTCGTAGATCACGTGCACAGCGAGCCGGAAATCGCGGATACCCTCGCCGCGTATCCGAACGTAATCTTCAGCGACCCCGACGCGCTCGCGGCCATCACCGGCGATGTCTGGCACATCCACGCCTACCGCTACACCGCCGACCTACTCGAGCATGTGAGCCGCGTGCCAGTTCTAGCGACCCTGCATTCCCTAGCTGCAGCGGAGACCTCTGGACTCCCGCCGTCGTTTGGCGACGATATCGCCGGCCAGATCCAGCTGATGCAGTGCGCGGCGTCGGTGGCACTCGTGTCCCAGCACGAGCTTGCCCGGTACCGTCAACTCGGATACGAGCGGAAGTACCAACCCGCGCACGTCGTCTACAACGGCGTGCAGACCCCAAGCTGGCACGCAAAGAACCTCGGACGGGAGCGCCTCGGCTTCTGCGGACGCCTCGTCCCACGTAAGCACCCCGAGTACCTCCTGCGACTGCTCGCTGAGCCGGCCTTTGCCGACTGCCGGGCGCTCGTCGCTGGCCGCCCGTTCACCGCAGATATCGAGCACTGGGTGTCCCAGCTCGGCATCGATGCGCATGTCGACTTCCTCGGCTGGTGCGGCGGACCCCGCTTGGAGCGCTTCTACGCATCCATCGACGCGCTGGTCGTGCCATCGTCCTACGAGCCCAGCGGGCTGGTGGCCATCGAGGCTAGCCTGCGCGGCATCCCGGTCATATGCACCCCGGTCGACGGGCTGTCGGAGACTATGGCCGAGCATGCCTTCGTCGCCATCGACGAGAGCTATGCCTCGGTGCTTGCTGCCGCGCAGGCCTGGCAGGCTGCGACAGACCGCGACATCGCCGAGCTCACCCAGGCCGCGCGCTTGCGAGCATCGACAATGTTTACGGCCTCTGCGATGGCTGACCGCTATCTGGCTCTCTATAACGACCTTCGCGGCGCCCCAGCGCGTGTGCGCGGGACGACCGCCAAATGAGCGGAGGTCGGGGCCACGTCGGCTGGCGCCGAGCCATCAACCTCTTCGAACACCGGGGTCAGCCGATGACCATCGAAGCAGCGGCCCGCCACTACCAGCGTGCGAGTGGCGCGCGTTGGCACCGAGCGGAACCACTGGGTGGGGTCGAGATTGACGGTCACATCGACGCGTCCCCCTTTCCCCTCCGTGGAGAGCTGCAGGCACGTGCTTGTTGGCTGATCGACGGCGAGGATCGAGCTTGGGCCGATCTCCCGCCGCAGTTGGAGCACGGCCGGCAGTAGCCGCTGATAGGCGTCAAACGTCGCCGCATCACAACCCGTCCAGTCGTGCACGTGGGCCTCAAACAGCGAAAGTCCGGTCACCCCCACCCAGCGCCGATACGCGGCCAGTCGTACGTCGTCGGAAAAGCCGAACTCGCCGTTGGTGAGATGCGACGACCCGTGCTCAACGCCCGCATATACAGTGGGAATCGCCCCCGGAAGAGCAGCGGCCACAGCCGTCAACACGAGCCCCACCGCGGGTGGCGGTGACAGCGTGTCGTGCAACGCAGTCGCGCCGGCCATGCCGAAGTTCCCGTGACTACTCATACAGGCGCGCACGAGCGACAGTAGTCCCTGGATGGCTGACGTAGGATGTCGTGCGCTGGCCCCCACGGAGTAGGCAAATGGCCCAGTGACAGCGTCGTAGCGTGCGTTGGGTACTTCCGCCCGCCAGAGCTCCTCCGCTAGTAGCCAGTGTTCGGCCGGGGATCGCTCACCGGCGAGGGCAGCGCCGAGAGCTTCGATGAGGGCAGCCGACGGCTTCGACCCGTCAAGCACCTCGCGCACGGTCGCGGACATTGACGTGCTCCAGTTCGCCGCAAGTTCCTCGGCTGCGGCAAGCACCGCATCGGGCACGTTTGGCGACACGTCGATGACTGCGCCGTCCTCTCCGAGGTCCGCCCAGCGAAACGCGAGCGTGGCAGCCATAACTGTCACCGCGTCTGGGCACAACGGGCCGGAGTTCGAGGCAACACCCATTGGGGGCGGGACGACGGCATCGCCGTAGCGCACCGCAGCGGAGTCCGCCCAGGTGTAGGTCACTGCGTCTCCCGCCACCACGTCAGGAATCGCGTTGGCCAAGGTGACTGTCTCATCGTCGGTGACACCGAGGAGGCGGCCGTGGTCTACGGCGACGGCGGCAGGTGCCTCGCGGAAGCGACGCGAGGCCCATTCGGGGAGCGGCGGAGCCACCGGCGGATACGTGCTGGTCGCGCTCGGGGTGAGCGGCACTCCCGGTGGCGCGGTCCACCAGTAGCCAAGTTGGGGGAACCTGGCAAAAAGCCGCGAGTCCACCGCGAGGGTCGCCAGCGGCACGTGCGAGGCAACTCGGATGCCGAGCTGGTGGCAGCAGTGCACGAAGGCTCGGTACTGATCGAGCGCCGTGAGGCCCACGAGGAGGGGATCGTCGAGCGACCCGTCGACGTCAAATGGGTCGCTGACGGCGAACGGGGAGCCGTTGCTGCCCTTGCGGGCCGTCAGCCCGACTGAGGCGACGGGAAGCAGTACCAAGTCGGTCACCCCGATGTCGACGAGATGCGGCAGGAATGCGACCTGGGCGATCGCGCTTCCCGGGCGGCCGTTGAGAGTCGCGTGAACCCGCGTGTGCCACCAATAGATGAGCTCGACATCCCCGGTACGCGCGGGCGCCTCCACATTGGCGAGCGAGTCGAACAGTGCTGCGAAGTACGCGTGCGGATCGCCCACGTCAACCATGCGCCTCGGCTCGCCACCGTCCAGGTGCCCAGGGACGAAGAACGGCCCCGCGTCCCACGACCCAACACGGGCATGGAAGGCGGCACGCACCATATCGAACGAAGTCTGCGTGCACACGCCGGACAGGCTACTGTGGCCGGCAGCCCACGCGAGTTCGAGCAGCGATGCTCATGACGTGTCCAGCTTGGCGGCGCAAGAATGACGGTCATGGAGAACGTCCCCATCGGCATGGTGCTCACCGGCCCCCAGGTCGCCTATGTTCCTGTCCCCAAGGCCGGATGCACGAGCATGCTGTGGACGCTTGCCGACTTACAAGGTGAGCAGTTCGCCAACCGGAACGCCTCGCTCGAGCCGGAGACTAGCCGCACCATGCTCGTCCACGACGCCGCGCTTTGGCAGCACACGAATACTGTCGAGGCTCTGACCCGGGCCGAGGTGAGCGCCATCTGCGATGACGAGGACTGGTTCGTATTCACACTCACCCGGCACCCTGTCGACCGCCTGTTCGGAGCATGGGGGTCCAAGCTCCTCTGCCGCGAGCCGACCTTCGTCCGGCGCTTCGAGCAGCAACCATGGTTCCCCTCAAAGCCGAGCAGCCATAAGGACATCGTCGCCGACTTTGGACGGTTCGTCACCGCACTTCTTGACGACCCCACCCTGCGTCGCGCTGACCGCCACTGGCAGCCGCAGCTCGAGATAATGCATGCTGACTGGGTCCGTTACACGCACATCGGGAGGACCGACTCGTATGCCGCCACCCTCACCGCTCTCCAGCGGCACCTTCAGCACCGCGGCCGTGACGGCATCGTCACTGAACGCCGTGAAAACAAGGCCTTGATCGGTCTAGCGAACGTCAGTCTGCCGCGTAGGCTCATCGAGTCGATTGAGCAGATCTATGCGGAAGACATGCAACAGCTCGGATACAAGCCCCGGCGCCTGGGCCCGCCTACAGCGCCGGTATCGGGACCACTGCTTCTCGCCCTGCAGGCAATCATCGACCGCAACGAGCGCATCGGCGACCTGCTGGAACTCGCGCGACGCCAATAGCGACCCCGCGGGCCCCGTTTGCTTCGAAGTGCACGTCGAGCGCCAGTACGAGCTCATCGGTGCTCCGCGCAGGATTACAGGCCACCGCTTCCTGGTATCCCATCGTCGTGCGTGCGATTCAGGTCACGTTCGAGGTCTCAGCGCGAAGGCCCAGGCCTCGGCTCCCGCCTAATCGGCTACCGTCGTGGGCGTGAGCGCCAGCGGCATCACACCGCACACACGAAAGCGACTGTGGGGGCGTTCTGGCAACCGGTGTGCTTTCCCCAGATGCGAACAACGTCTGGCGGAGCCGACCCGAGACGTCACCGAGGATACGGTCGTCGGCGAAGAGTGTCACATCATCGCAAAACGGGACTCGCCAACGGTTGCGAGGTCGGTAAGCCTGCTTACCCCCCAAGAAAAGGAACTCCATGCGGCATTGATCACCGACAGAAACGGCTTTGACAACTACGTCTTGATGTGTCGCGTCCACTCCGCGGTGATCGACGACATCGCGCAGGGCTACTCGGTAGCTGACGTGCTTGAGATGAAGCGCGCTCACGAACAGGCGATCGAGAGTGAGCTCACGGCACCGTCAGTGCCGATGAGCAGCGCAGAAACCTCAGAGACGGGGTCCGGACGCGCCGCGTTTCGGCTGCTCGTGCTCGAGGACGTGCCAGCATGGGAGCGCAAGGCGATCGCGCGACTCGCACGGTCCGATCCGAGTGCCCTGCAGTGGCTGCAGTCCGAGGTAGGCGAGCCGGCCGATCCAGACGTTGTGGCGGCGCTCATCCGGCGCTGGCCTGAGAAGCTTGCGCAAGGCAGCTTCGATCTCGCCCACGCAGTTGTGCGCCAAGCGGAGCGAGGCGCGAGATGGACGGAGGCCGCCGACGTCTGGGAGCGCCTCGCTCACCGTGCAGAGAGAGCACTGCGCGCCGACCATCTCGTTTGCGCAGCCGTCGACGCGAAGATCGGCGGTGAGTCCAAACGCTATGCGACGCTCCTGGACGACGCGGAAGCAGCTGATCCCACGGCGCCTCGCCTGCGACTCGTACGCCTCGATGAAATCGAGCTGGACCGTCGCGCGAGCGAGCAGCTCCAGGCTCTTGAAGACCTCCATACAGAGGATCCTGCCCTCGCCTCGCTGATTAGCGTGCAGCGAGCACGCGCGGCGATGCTCATTCCCGACCTCGAGCTTGCCGAAACACATCTTCAACGTGCAAGCGATCTGGACGCCGAGTCAGCAGCGGTCACGTCGATGCGTATCAACCTGTGCATACAACGGGCGCGAATCGCTCTTCACGAAGACCGCGACTTCTCACTCGCCGAGACCATCAAGGCAAAGGCAGACGCCTTGGCGCTTAGGCGCGACCTGATGAGCATGGGCCGGTGGGAGGAGAGCGCTCGGGTGCTCATGCTCGCCGGCGATGTGCCGGCGCTGCTACGCGACTTCGCCGGCGCCCGAGAGATCATCATGCAGGCGATGCCTGCGGAGCTCGCCGCGGGTGATGGTGCGATCGTGCTCGGCGAAGCTGCATTGCGCGTTGCCGCCGCTGACTTGGCGCTCACGTTGACCGCCGACGCCGAGCGCAACGACGCGATCCGCCGAATACGGGCCGCCGCGACAATCGACCTGCTGAATGCGCCGGACCCTACGAGCCTTCAGGAACTGCGGACGATCGCGCTCGGCGGAGGGCGCGAGAGCGAAAATGCGGCCATAGCACGTCTCGTCGCGTGCTTACCTCCGGTTGTTGCGCCGTGGGATGAGGACGTCGCACGGGTCGTCCAAGGCGTGGGCGCTGAACGATTCGTTCCGTCACTACGCATCTACAACCTCGCAGCGACCGGGCATCCAGACCAAGCGCAGACACTCGCGGCGGAGCTACCCGACAGCCTGTGGGCAGCCGAGCTCCAACTCCGCGTGATCGGACCCAGCGGTGCACCGGCCGCCCTGATCGCGGCAGCCGAGAAGTTCCTGCGCTTCGGGCCCGACGCCTCAGGACGACTCCTCGCAGCAGCAGCGCTGGAAAAGGCCTGCCGAGGAGAGCGAGCAGGCGAGCTCCTGGTGACTATCGCGCACGAGTCGAACGCGTCGCCCATCACACGATCAAACGCCTTCGCCACGCTCCTGCAGTCACTCTCTGATCGCGACCTGTGGGATCTGGCACGAACGGAGTTCGCCGCCTGGAGGAAACTCGAGCGTGACCTCCCCCACCCCGACGAACGAATAAGCGAATGGGAAGTCCGGATCGCCCGGCATCCTCAGTCATCCGCTTCGCTGTAGAAGAGAAGCGCCCAGGCGGCGCGAGACGACCGCCACGGGAAGCGCAACGCTCGGGTCACCGGGCACTGGGGCCAAGCGCAGAAATCTACGCCGGCCTTGGGTCGGTAGTGCCGGCGGCACCCGGACGGCAGCGCGGCGCGCGAGCCACCGGTCGATCCGATCCAGCCCGGTTCAACCTCATGGCCGCGGGAAATGGGTTTGGAATGAGCAGAGGGCGATGAAGCGGCGCGGCCAACGGTTTGCACCGGTTCACGGGTGTGGGAGGCCGGGCGGCTTCGCGGACCGCCGCGCCGAGCACGCGATGGCTCGGACGCATCCGGTACCGTCCGTGGCGTGAGGCTGATGAGCCAGGCTGAGCGGATGCGCGAGGCGCTGAAGATGATCGCTAGCTTCGGCAGCCCGGGCGCCAATGACGAGGGCGGACAAGCGGCTGCACGCCTCGCACGCAACACGCTCGATGAGCTCGGGCTTTTTCCTCGAGGAGGACATCCGAGCGTCCGGCGCGCGGCTTGGCGGTGACTAGTTGGCCGAGGACACCACACGCGACCATGTGGTGCGCGAGCGACTGAGCACGTTGCGCAGCGATCACGAGGACCTCTGGGCGTACTGCGACAGGCGACCGGCGGAGCAGCAGACCGTGCTGTTTCAATACCCGGCGATGATGGTGGCAGAGATGCAGCGCGATCTCAGCGCGATGCTTCTGCGCCAGATACCTCAAGGGGACGGCCCCCTTTTCGACCCGTTCGTCGGGTCCGGGACGATCCTCGGCGCCGGGATGGCGCTCGGCCGCGACGTGGTCGGCTGGGATATCAACCCACTCGCGATCCTGATCTGCCGCGTGAAGGCCGGCCCGATGCACCTGGCCGCGTTTGAGCACGCCGCTGCGCGCACGTGCGCGCCATCACCGCGAGCTAGGCGGATAGAGGAGCGCTTTGCGAACTGGCGCCACTGGTTCACAGACGACGTCGCGCGATCGCTCACCGCGCTTCGAGCAGCAATCCGCCGCGAGCCGAGCGCTGCTGCACGGCGGTTCCTGTGGATCTGTTTGGCCGAGACGGTGCGCCGCACGAGCAACTCGCGGACCAGCACGGTGAAGCTGCATCGCCGCCCGGCCGAGCAGGTGGCGAGCAGGCCGGACCCGCACGCCGTGTTCCGGCGCGTGTGCCGAGAGAACCTGTCACGGCTACGCGCCGCTGCCCTCGAGCTGAGCGAGGCCGGGGTGCTATCACGCGGTTGGTACCGCGGCGATGTGCGGCTGGCGCTAGGGGACACACGGACCCTGCGATGGACGGGAGAGCCGTGCGCGGCTCTCGTAACGTCCCCCCCATACGGGGACAACACCTCGACGATCCCCTACGGCCAGCACGCCTACCTGCCGTTGCAATGGATCGACCTGCAGGACATCGACCCGGAAGCAGACCCCGGCTGCCTAGCGAGCACCTATGAGATCGACCGTCGCAGCCTCGGCGGAGACAAGCGGATCGCAGACGGCGAGCAGCAACGCCTGAGCGAACGATCCCCGACGCTGAAACGGCTAATGCGTCTGCTCGCGAGCGAGAAGACCGACCGGCGGAACCGGGTACTTGCGCACGCGCGCGATCTCGACAGCGCCCTGCGCGTCCTGGCCCCCACGCTCCAGGCCGACGCGTTGAGCGCATGGACCGTCGGCTCGCGCCGAGTCGGAGGCCAACAGGTCGCGCTGCAGCGGATACTCCCCGAGCTCGCAGCCTCCTACGGGCTGCTCCACGTCGAGACACTGCAGCGGCGGATCCCAGGCCACCGAAAGCGGATGGCCCCCCGCAACAGCCTCGGCGCCACGATGCAACGCGAGCACATCGTCATCTTTCGGCGCGAAGTCCCATGAGCAGCCCAGACAAGAAGGAAGGAGACGGCGAGCCCCTCGCATTCGACATCACCCCCCAGGTCGTCTTCCGCCTGGGCGACGAGCTGATCAGCGACGAGCTGCAAGCGCTCGTCGAGCTCGTCAAGAACAGCTACGACGCGAGCGCGACGACCGTCGAGGTGCAGGTCGACTCTCACTCACCCGTGCGGCTGCGCCGCAGCCCAAAGACGCCCGGGACGAAGCCCACCGGCTGGCTCGAGGTCCGCGACGACGGCGACGGCATGACACTCCAGGAGATCGACAACGGGTGGCTTCTGATCTCCACCTCCACAAAGCGCGAGATGAAGGAAACCGGCAAGAGGAACCGGCTCGGCCGTACACCCCTCGGAGACAAGGGCCTCGGACGGCTCGGCGTGCTGCGCCTCGGCGTACAGGTCGAGATACGCACCCGGCCCCGCCGCCGCGCCGAGGAGCACATCCTGCGCTTCGCCCGCAGCGACTTCGAGCGCGAGCACGCCCTCTCAGACGTCCAGCCCCACCACGAACAGCGGCCTCTAGCGAAAGCGCCCGACACACCGGTCGGCTGGTGCGTAGCCACCCCGTTCGCCGACGACGTCGACTGCACGCCTATCCCTGGACGACAGGGGACCACGATCCGCATCACCGCGCTCAACAACCCGGACGTGTGGAGAGACCGCGTACGGATCCAACAGGAGCTGCTCGCGCTGATCTCCCCGTTCCACGAGATCGAGCAGTTCGCCCTCAACGTCCACCTCGACGACCCCCGCGAGGACGAACCGCTGTCGCTCGGGCAGATCGCCGAGCTCAGACGCGATCTCGCAGACGTCAGGTGGAGCTTTCAGTTCGACGGCAAGCAGCTTGAGGCCACCGGCCGCGTGAAGCTCGCGCACTTCAAGCCCGCAGCGTCGAACAGGGAGCTGACGCAGTTCTGGGAAACGCACGTCGCGCCCGACCACGGCGGTGAGTACCTGCAACGCCTCGTCGACGGGCCGCTACGCGAACGCGATGCACACCCGCCCGGCGCGCCATGGTGGCTCGCACTGAAGCTGAGCATCGAGCTGTCCGACATCCCGGCCGCCGGGCGCAAACCTAAAACACACGCGAATCCGAGCATGCGTAGCGCATGGGTCAGCCCGGGGCCGTTTTCGGGGGAGATCGACTCGTTCCGCCTCGGGCGCGACGTCGAGGTCGACAGTGCCGTATTCGCCTCACCCGAGCTGTACAGCAGGTGGGTGCGCGATGTGCGTGGCGTGAAGATCTACCGCGACGGGTTCGGGATCCGAGTCAATGACGACTTCCTCGGGCTCGGCGCCGGGTTCACCGGCGCACGCTCCTTTTGGGCGCTACGACCCGGGAACGTCGTCGGGTACATCGCCCTCAGCGCAGGCGCAAACGCGCAGCTCCAGGAGACCACCGACCGTGAGGGGTTCGTCGCCAACAACGCTTACCAGACCTTCCACGCCCTGCTGCGGACACTCGTGGAACGGATCGACATCGTGCAGAGCCAGATCGGACGTGAGCTCACCGGATGGGCACAGAAGAGCTCGCCGGTGGAGCTGCGCTCCCCAAGCGTCAAGGCAGCCGAGCTCGCGCGGGCCGCCGCAGACCGCGAGGAGAGCACCCGTCGGACCATCGCCGCTGTCGAGGGAGCCAAACGCACACTCGTGGAGCTCGGGGAGGGCTCAGCTCTGCTAACACCGGAGCAGACACGCCAGGCGAGGGAGGGCAGTGAGCTGCTCACAGGGCTCGGAGGGCTTGTTGCCGACAGCGAGAGCCTGCGCGGCGAGCTCGAGCAGCTCGCCGCCTCGAGCCGGCAGCTCGAGGATGAGCGCACGCAGCTGCAGGAGCAGCTGCGTGCGGCCTATCAGACCGTCGGGCTCGGAATCGTCGCTGAGACCGTCGCGCACGAGATGACGAACATCGCCGGCCGCCTACAGGCGCGCGCCAGCGCGCTCGCACCGCAGCTGAAGGGGCCAGAGCACCGAGGCGCGCGCACACTAGTAAGCGACGTGAAATCCGCGGTGCGCGCAATCCGCTCCCAGCTGCGCCACCTCGAGCCGCAGCTGCGCTACCAGCGCACCCGCCGCGAGAACGTCGACGTGCTCGGCGAGGTGAAGGAGACCGCCGCCTACCACCGTGAGCGGCTCGAGCCCGCCGGCATCACCGTCGACCTCAGCGGGAAACCGTTCCACGCGCGGCTTAACCCCGGACGCCTACAGCAGGCGCTCGACAACCTTCTGATCAACAGCGAGTTCTGGCTGCGGCACGCCGGCACCGAACAGTCGACCATCCAGATCGAGGTGTCCGAGCCACTGATAACCGTGCGCGATAACGGCCCAGGCGTCGACCCGGGACTAGAGAACGCGGTCTTCGAGCCGTTCGTCACCGGGCGCGGCGGCCGGGACGGACGCGGCCTCGGACTCTTCATCGCCCGCCAGGTGCTCGGCGACGATCACATCACGATCCGCCTCGGCGAGCGCGAGAGCGACGGGCGCAGGCGCAGCTTCGTGCTCGACCTGACCGGCGCGAGCGAGGAGACACACGATGCCTGACAGCGAGCTCGCCGCGCTGCTGGCACTGCTGGACATCGAGCGCGTGCTCGTGATCGACGACGAGTTCACGCCGCCCGCATCGGTCTACACCATGAACTTCGACGACGGCGATGGGCCCACCCTCACAGGACTCCCAGCTAGGCCCGAGGGCACCGCCTATGAGGAGCACGTTCAAGAGCACTGGCCGCAGGTCCCCGTGGCAGAGAAGCTCGAGGTCCGCAAGCAAGCGCGCAAAGTCGACGGGTACGTCGAGGACAGCGCAGACCCCACCGGGCTCAGGGAGCTCGCCGACGCACCGTACTTCCGCGGCATGACACTGCACGAGTGGAACGGCGAGCGCGACAAGCTGCTCGCCGACCACCGCCGCGCGCTAATCCTGTTCGATGTGAACTTCGCGCAGGAGACCGGCGAGGAGCAGGGCGAGGAGGGGCTCGGCCCCGCCGGAGAGACACTGAACGGCGCACACCACCACATCGTCGGGCTGCTCAGCACCAAAGTCCGCGCCGGCGAGGAGGACGACGCGGCCGCAGGATGGGCACCACGCGCGCGCGTCGCGCGAGCAGGCCTCGTCGTCGTCAACAAGAACCTGCTCAGCGACCCCGACAACGAGGCCGACATCGCGACCGTCGTCGAGCAGATCCGCTCCACCATCCAGGCATCTCAGCTCGGCCGGGTACGCGAGAAGGTGCGCGAAGCGCTGCAGCGGTCGCTCACCGACGCCGAGACGGCGATCAGCGAGAGCTCGCCGAGCGCCCTCGAGGACGTCGTGTTCCGCTCCTCCAGAGACGGCGGGGAGTGGGAGGGCGACACATGGTTCAGGCTCTACGGGACACTCGGGCTCGCCAGCGCCCGCCGCGACGTCGCACTAGACCCCTCGATGCGACGCGCGATCGCCGACGTGCGCAACCTCGTGCACCACGGCCCAGGCGGTGCTCACAAAGACTCCGCGACACTCGCACGCCGGGTCGAGCAGGCCGAGGCCTACCGTGACGTGGAATACGTCAACCATGCGGGACTGCCGATCGAAAACGGCGACATCTTCAAGACCAAGGACGGCCGGGCGTTCATCCTCACCGGCCAGCCATGCGACCTGATGCTCCGCCCCGAGGGCCGCGCCCGAGCCCCACAGAGCGCGACGCTGCTACTGATCACCCCTGCGGACGGCGAGCGCGGCGCGGACGAGAGCAGCGCGTTCACGCTCCCGCCAGGAGCGCCGCTCGCCGACCGGGCATGGGAGGTGCGCTTCCGCCCTGAGTTCCACGTCGCATTCGACGTGCTCGACCTCGTCAGCCTCAACACCGCCGGGCGAGCGACGCTGCGAGCCGCGAAGGGAACGCGCCTGGCCCCCCTACTCCCAGGGCTACAGACGCGCCTGGAAACGATCACCACCGCCGCCGCCGAGAGCGCCACGTTGCTCGCGCCGATCGAGCAGCTCGCCGCCGACGGACACCTCACCGAGGCGCGAGCGCGAGCGCTGCGCCACAGGATCCTCGACGCCGGCGGCCCGTTCAAGGCGACACTCGGCGCGACACCGACACCGTTCGCGTTCGACTGCCAACGCATCGGCCGCCTCGCCGGCAGCTACGCCGACGCACTCCTTGTTGGGCACTCAGCAGCGCGGGCCCGCACCGCGCACGCGCACGAGCTGACACGGATCGTTGCCGACGAACGCTCGCCATAGGACGACAGCCAACGTGTGCAACCCGGAGCGAGTCCGCGCGACGGTCTGGACGCGTGGAGCGGGCAAAGGCTTGGGAGGAGGCCCACACCATCGGCGGACCTGACAGCCGACCGTCACGCGGCCACCGCGGCAAAGGTCCTCGACTCGCGATCCTGTGACGTGCCTCTCTTCGAGTAGGACAGCCATGGCGGTTGTCCGCGCCGGGAGAAGCTCGAAACCGGCGCTCGCGTGCACTCCGCCGCTCCCCAGCCACAAGGATCGAAGGCCTGTGGGGTGTCTTTATTCGATCGGGCATGTTTTTAGGCGGCGACCGTGTACTCGTGGATGAGTCCGCCGAGCCGGTCGTGTCTGTGGATCTCGGGGGCGGCTGGCGCCTTCGCGTGGCGTGGCGCTGACGGCCGGGGTTCGGGAGGCGCGAGCCCGAGCGCCCGGTGAGGGCGATGGCCGTTGTAATGGCCGACGAACTCGGCGAGCACTCGTTGTAGGTGTCTGCGGTTGACGACCAGTAGCCAGTCCAGGCACTCGCGTCTGATGGTGCCGACGAACCGCCCGCAGGTCGCGTTTGCCTTTGGCGCACGGACCGGGGTGCGGATGACCCGGATCCCCTCGGTGTTGAAGATCGAGTCGAAGGCGCTCGTGAACTTGCCGTCGTTATCGCGGACCAAGAACTCCAGAGGCCTGTCGCGGACGGGGAGCGAGAACACTAAGTTCCTCGCCAGGGCTGCCCAGGCCCCGTCGGGGTGCTCGCTAATGCCGGCGAGATGCACACGCCTGGTCGAGAGCTCGATGAAGAACAGGACGCAGATCCGCCGCAGGCTGACGGTGTCGACCGCGAAGAAGTCGCACGCGATCATGCTCCGGGCTTGGGTGCGGATGAACTGACGCCAGGAAAGCCCGTCCCGCGCGCCAGCCGGCCCGCGGCCCGCCGAGACGAGGGTCCGACGGACACTCGACGGGGAGAGCCCGACCCCGAGACCCTGGAGCTCTCCGGCGATCCGCTGGTATCCCCATCGAGGGTTCTCCCGTGCGAGCCGCAGCACGAGTTCGCGAACCTCGCGGCCGACCTTGGGCCGGCCGGGACGCCGGCTGGGACAGGTCCAGTGCCGGGCGACGAGCCGGCGGTGCCATGCCAGCAACGTTTCCGGGGTCACGAAGAACGAGCACCACCGGGTCCGGGGGAGCAGCCGGCTCGCCGCCGCCAGGAAAGCACGGTCCGCGGGCCGCAACGCCGGGCGCGAGACCTGCCGGCGCAGCACCGCGATCTCGTGGCGCAGAACGACGATCTCCAACTCCTTGTAATCAGACGAGCGAAAACAAAGCAGCACGAGCGCCATCACACGCCCGGCCATCACGTACAAGAACGACCCCGGCACCAGCTCCTCCCCTCCTCGAGAGAGCCAGCGACCCTACGAGCCCATCAAGCCAAAACGCCCGCCACCACGGGCACGATCGAGTTTTGGCACCCCACAGGGTGTCGTAGGGGTAGATTGGCGAGGTTTATTGGCTGTTGGCAGGTGTGGCAGTGCCCGGCCCAGCAGTCGAAGAGTGGTTCGAGCAGGCGGACCGTTTGGGGGAGCGTGAGGCCCGCCGCCGGGCTTTTGGGTCAAGGCGCTCCAGTGTGAGGAAGGCGTGCGCGGTGCTGACGAGCGCGGTGTGGTGATACCAGCCGAGGTAGGAGCGTCCCTCGTAGTGGTCGAGGCCGAGCTGCCCCTTGAGCTGGCGGTAGTCGAGCTCGATCATCCAGCGCAGTCTGGCCACACCTGCTCGCGTGTCGCCGCGATCTCGATGGAATACTCATCGATGTAGGGCAAGTCCTCTATAGCGCCCGCATCGGACCGAGCTGCTTCCTGCGCCCGCTCGGCTTCATCTGACGACCTCGATCGTGCCGTTCATCGTGGCGGGCTGGGTCGTGGACTCGTAGTGGATCACGCCAGGCTCCCGGATCGTGACTTCGAAGGTGCCGCCTTCGCCGAAGTCCTTGGAGGCAAACTTCAGCGGGCCGCCCTCCGCTGTGACGTTGTGCTGGACGGAGTCGTAGTTGGTCCACCTGATCGTGCTGCCTACCTTGACCCTGAGCGTGTCGGGCTCGATCGCGATGTTGCGGTAGGCGACCTGGACGGTTCCGCTCTGTACCGGCTCGGAGGCAGGCGGAGTCGCAAACCTGGGGGTGCCCGCAACCTTGAGGCCCTGCGCGCCGGCGGGCGCCGTCGCGGAGGTGGCGGTGCTCGGCACGGGTGTGCTGGCGGCCGTGCGCGGTGTGCTGGAGGACCCACAGGCGGCGAGCAGCAGCCCCGCCGAGCAGGCGACCAGGGTTGCGGCGCGCGCTCTCATCGGTGGCAACGATCCCACAGTGAGGTGTTCTTCGTCGCACGTCGGGCTCCTCGCTGCCCGGCGTGCTTGAAGCCCGATCCCGGGGCAGCCGTGGGCCCGCACCGTTTGTACGACGATCAGGTCATGACGGGCCAGCGCCGGCTCTAGGTCGAGCGCTCAGCGCGCTCGCCCGCTCGCTTCCTTCGGGTGCGCCTGTCGATCGCCTGCATGGCGCTGACGGTGTGCGGCGGATCGGGCGAGGTTTGCGGCGCGACTGGCGGTTTCGCCGCTCGCCGCTCCGGCGCCTAGCTGTTGCTCGTACTGGTTGAGTTGGTGACGGATGAGAGGATGCCCTGTCGTTTCGATGCGCAGTAGCCCAGCTGTTGTTTCGTTGAGCGGCAGCCGTTCGTATGCTGTGACGTCGGTGATCTCTGTCAGCGTGCCGGCATTTCCGAGGGCGTCCACCCCGACTTTTTCGACCGTGACGCGAACGGGAGCATAGGTTTCAGGCTCGACGTCGTATTCGACCGGATACGCAGCGCCGGAGCCGACGCTCGTGGGTCGCGGGCGTGGTTCGGAGCCTGCCAGCCGGAGGACTTCTCGACCGTTGACGGTCCCCTTGCCGATGAGGTGCAGTTGGCCGGAGGCGAGCATCGAGCCTATGTGCGTCACGGGCTCGGTGCCTAGGCCGCCAGAGACCTGGGCCGTGCAGGACGACTCCTCTGAGCGGCCTGGGCGAGAACGCCGTCTGTATCCTCGGTATGTACCAGATGGTCGCCTCGGGCACTCCTCGCAAGCGGCGTTCTAGCTGGCAGAACGCAAGCTCAGTTGTGCCCCTGACATGTCCAGCGCAGACGGGACGTCGGCTCGAGCTGGATGTGGGGCGGGCGTCGCTAGGCGTACGCGATCACGGCCGTCGCGCTTTGCCTCGTAGAGCGCGCGGTCGGCTTGCGCAAAGACAGTTGGGTAGTCAAACCGGGTTTCGCGGGCGGAGGCGCTGACGCCGAAGCTGATGGTCACGTGTTGGCCGTCGCCGGCTGTCTGGGCGGCTACGTTTTGGCGTAGCAGCTCGGCCATTTTGGCGGCCTGGTTGATATCTGCGCCGGGTAGCAACACGAGGAACTCCTCGCCGCCGAGGCGGTAGGCAAGATCAAAGGCGCGTAGCTGCTTGCGCATCAGGTAGGCCACGTCGGTGAGCACGGCGTCGCCAACGGCGTGCCCGCGGGAGTCGTTGATGTCCTTGAAGTGATCGAGATCGCCCACGATGACGCCTACCGGCTGGCCGCTTACTTCTGACTGCTGGGATAGCTCGTTGGTGCGCGCGGCCAGCGCGTGACGGTTCAGCATCCCGGTCAGCTGGTCGATTACGGCTTCGCTGCGGTGCTCGACATCGGAGTGCATCAGCGCAGTGGAGAGCATCGCCACGGCGATGATCAGCCCGGCGGGCCCGAGGACCGACGGCGGATTGTGGATCACGCCCGAAGCGTCAGTGCCAAACGCCACAGCGACCAATAGCCCGACGGCAATGGTTACACCGAGCACGATTCCCCGCGTGGAGAAGCGAGCGCTCAAGGTCACGATCGGAATCGCAAACCATCCAAGCATCAAAAGCCTCGGGCCACCCGTCAGCGCGACGCTCGCACCGATGATGACCTCTGAGGTCGCCCAGGCGGCGAACATCGCGTACTCCGGACGGGCCACGCTCGCTATCCCCGAGTCGGCGATCTTGAATATCGCGCCAGCGATCAGCAGCGGAACGATCGTCCAGTAGCCCAGCCACGGACCAGAAGCCAACAGAACTACCGCCAAGACGACGAACGCCCTGCGCCTGATGGGCTGCAGGCGCAGATCCATATCGATCATCCGTTCTCGGTCCACGCCGTCGCGACACAGCCAAGACCCCGTTTCGGTTGCGCGCTCCTCCATACGCGTGCGTTCGGCGTAGAGCAGCGTTTCCTAAAGCAAACACCAGGAAGCCCAGTCATCCGTGCAGACCACGCGCGACGGATGGACCGACGCCAACCGAACCTCCCTCGTGTGAGATAGTCCGCTGATGAGCACCTCTGAGCAGTCCGCCACCCGCCTCCTATCCATCTCCGATCTCGGCGACTCCCACGTCGCCGTCGTGGAGAAGACGCCGCACGGTGCCCTAGCCGTTGGCATCAGCGCGGGCAAGCCATTCGCGGTGTCCAACCGCTGCCGCCACCTCTTCGCCTCGCTGGGCAGGGGACAGGTGACCGACGACGGATGCCTACAGTGCCCGTGGCACGCGGCGCTCTACGACGTCGGCACCGGAAAGATGGTGCGCGGTCCCCAGGGCGCGTTCAAGCCGCTCGCCGGCGCCGTCAAGGCTACGGCCGGTGCCCGCTCATTGAAGACGTTCCCAGTCGAACTACGCGACGGCGCAATCTGGCTCACCGGCTGACCCACCGACAATCGAGGCAGCCGCGGCTCTGTAGCGCGGCGCCGCCAATGACCACGAACCGCACGCCGCCGTCGCGTAGCGCGCGCAGCAGGGTCTCGCGTCCGCTACACGGCCTGTCTTGCCAACCATGCGTCAGCGCGAGCGCGCTGTTCGCGCGGGCTCGGTTTGGTCGGTTTGAGGCTCGCGCCGCGCGCGGTGAGCTGCAGTGTCGCATCGAGGGCAAGCGCGAACAGCTTGCTATGCGACTCCGAGCTGCTGAGTGCGATGCGCAGCAGGTCGACGAGCCCGGCGATCTCGACCGCGGGCCTCTGGAGCGTGACCGTGATCGCGGCGCGCGCGAGAGCGGCGAACCCGTGACGGACCCGACCGCGACTGGTCGCGGCGGCGAGGACCGACTCCTCGGCGATCGCGCGGTCCTCGGGGTGCACCACGAGGTCGAGCGTGCCCTCCTCGCTGCGGATCAGCGGCCAGCCATGCAGCGCACCTGCGACCTCGCCGACGGCGATCGCTCGCAGGCCAACAGCCCCGACGAGTCCCAGCGCAGCGACACGATCGAAGTGGTCGTAGGTCAAGGGCCTGATCCGGTCCGCCGGCTCGCGCTCGAGCTGCTCGTGGATCGCCGTTCGTGCCCGCCTGGAATGTTGCCTTTACTGCTCCGATGGCGCGTAGTCGTCATCAGGGGAGTCCTATCTTGTTGATCATGACCCGCATCGCTGCGCACAGGATCCCTGGTGCCGCTGCCCTCGCTGGTGCTGCCCTGCTCGGCTGCCTGGCGCTGTCCGCGCGCGCGTCAGCCGAGGTCGGGGTGCCCGCGGGAACAGTGCAGCAGGCGGCCGCGAACGCGCTATTCCTGCAGTACGCGCCCGCGCCAGCGACCCCCGGGGTCATTTGCTTGGTGGACTCGGGGGTGGACCCCAATCCGGACACGTCCCCGATCCTGGCCGGCAGCTATGCGCTCTCGCCGAACACGAACACCGAAGACGAACTCGCGGCGCTGAACCCGCCGCTGCCCGGCGGGCACCCTGACGGGCACGGGACCTATATGGCGATGCTCGCCGCCGCGCCCGCCAACGGGTGGGGGATGGTCGGCCTGGCTCCCACGAGCGTTCGTGTCTACAACCTCAAGGCGCTCGCGGCCGGACAGACGACGTTCGCTTTCTCCGAGTACTCCGCGGCGATCGAGTACTGCCAGGACCTCAGCTCCAGCATGCCGGTCACCGTCGTGAACCTCAGTCTCGGGTCGAGCACCCAGCCCTCGGGCGGCGAAACACAGAATCTGGAGAACTACGTTCAGTCAGCCAACGCTCACGGGCTGAGCGTCGTCGCCGCGGTCGGCAACGAATCCGGTCCGGTGCAGGCGCCCGCCGATGTGCCGGGGGTGCTCGGCGTTGGAGCCTCTGACGCAAATCCCGCAAATCTTGGCGTGATGTGCTCCTTCAGCAACCGTGGCGCTGGCGTCGCGCTCCTGGCTCCGGGTTGCGGAAGCCAGACCGAGCCCGACGGTGGCGGGAACGGCATCGAAATCGCGTTCTCCGACGACGGGTCGCCGGCCTGGGCGAACGGCAGCAGCTACTCGGGGGAGATCGTCTCCGCCGCGGAGGCGAGCATGCGCGCCTACTCCCCGACGCTCTCCTACTCGCAGGCGCAGGGGTGCATAACCTCGACGCTCACCGGCGGTGGGGACCTCGACGTGGCCGCGGCGTTCAACGCGTGCGGCCTCGGGCAGATCGTCAGCGAGGGGATGGCGGCCTACCAAGCCGCAAACGCCTCGCCCACGCAGCCGGCCAACACGGGTCCGCCCGCGGCAACGCTCATCCCGTCCAAGCCGGCGGGCCTTCCGAAGCCGAAGATCACCAAGATCACGTTCAAGCACCACACGCTGACGATCACCGTCGCTGACATCCCCAAGGGACTCCGGTTGCAGCTCGTGGTGCAAGCGCGCACCGGGCGAGGCAGGCTCATCACGCTCGCACAGACCACGACCGGACGCCGTACGAGCACGCTGCGCGTCAACCGCTGGGATCGGATCGTGGGCAGGTTCCTCTCCGGACATACCAAGCTCCCGGAAGCGATCGTGACCCGCGCCACCCACACGGGCCTTCGCCGGCGCGGCAGCCGGTGAGACGCACGCTGTCGGCCTTCGCGTTGGTGCTGGCTGCCGGTGTGATCGTCACGGGCACCGCGTCCGCAGGCACCTACCAGGTCGGTGCTTGCGCCGCCCCGGCGCCGCTGGTCAACAACTCCTGGCAGTCGTTCAACAACAACGCGACCTACCTGGAAACGAGCGCAACGTGTGGCAGCGAAGACGTCACAGGAGGCAGCCCGAGCACCTCGGGACTCGCCGCCGCCGATGTGCTGCAGCAGGCCACGAATGTTCCTGGGGGCGCGGCAGCCGGCTGGCAGTTCGTCGCCCCGCCGGGCGACACGATCAGCGCTATCAGCGTGAATAGAGACCTGTTCGACAACGGCCCCGCGTGGCAGCCACAGATAGTCGAAGCCACAGGTGCCCCGCTCCTCGGCGAGACCTGCCCATTCAACGGCAACAACGGAGGTTGCGAGCTCTCCGGTGAAGCCACGCACACCGGCCTTGACACGACAAGCCTCGCTATCGAGCTGGTCTGCGACCCTGAAGCGCCGCTCACGGTCTGTGGCAACGGGTTCTCCGAGCACGACGCGCGGGTCGAGCTCAACAGCGCGACGGTCACCGTCACCGACAGCCAACCACCGCAGGTTACCTCCACCAGCGGCTCGCTGTTCATCGGCGGTCTTGTGCGCGGCACCCTCTCGGGCACGATCGACGGCGCGGACAGCAGCGGGGTGCAATACGCGCGCCTCTATGTCGACGGTGCCCTGTCCGCCCAGCAGCAGATGGCGTGCGACTTCACGCGGCCCGCTCCCTGCCCGGCCAGCTCGAGCAACCAGTTGAGCCTCAACACCACCACACTCTCCAACGGCCCGCACCAGATCCAAGCGGCCGTCGTCGACGCCGCCGGCAACCAGACCCTCGCCAACCCCGTGCAGATCACCGTGGACAACACCAACCCGCCCGCCCCGACCAGCCTGCAGGTCAACGCGAAACCAGCCGGCGCCTGGATCAACCAGCCCGCGACGATCACCTGGACAAACCCCGCCGAGCCGCCGGATGACCCGATCAGCCAGGTCAACTGGATCACGTGCCCGGGCACCGAGACGAGCATCCCCGCGAGCGGCTGCGAAGCCCCGCAGCACCAGGCCAGCCCGCTGACCTCGCTTACGTTCAACCCCGCGCAGGATCCTGGCCAGCCCCAGGGCCTCTACACGGTGTTCGTGTGGCTCACAGACGCGATCGGGAACGCCTCTCAGTCCAACTCAGCCGCGATCAGCTTCGGCTACCAGACCAGCCCGCCGCCCGCGCCGACGTCGATCAAGGCCAGCGGCGCGGGGCCCTACACGATCACGCTCGGCGCCCCCGCGCACCTCGCGCCGCTCACCGCGACCGACTGGATCGCCTGCAAAGGCCCTGCGCTATGCACCCCGACCCAGACCAGCCCCGGCCTATCGTTCCGCTTTGACCCCAACCACACCCCCCAGTTTCAGCGCAGCCCCTACGGCGCCTACACGATCCGCGCCTGGCTGCAGGACGCCGCGGGGAACGCGAGCCCCAAGGACAGCGCGACGCTCGCGATCACGCACAGCAAGCCGGGAAAGCCCAGCCCGCGCCTGCACATTCTCAGCGTCACGCGCGCCGGGCGCGCGCTGCGCGCGCGCGGCACAGCCGCCAGGACGCTCGCCGGGCACGTCACGATCATCGTCCACTACGCGCTCGGGATCCGCGGATACAGCGTCCAGAAGACCGTCCGGGTCGCCCACGGTCGGTGGGCCGCCGTGCTGGAGCTCCCTTCCGGCGCGTGGACGAGGCGCGTGACCGTCCTCTATCACCGCAGCGCGCACTGGGTCGCTGGGACCGTGACGCGCTACGTTCACCACGCGCCCAACGGGGCCGGACACTAACGAGCCAGCCCGGTCAATAGCCGGGACATGTGGAGCCCTTGGGGTTTCCGATGGGCTAGATTATTCGGTCCCATCTGAAGCGCTCGGGTACGCATGGATGATCGGACCCACATCCCCACAAGGACGCGCCAACCACGCCGTGCGCAGGGCACGGAAATTGGTTGGGGGGAAAAGCGCGGTCTCCTACGACGAGTGAGCATGAGCAGAATCTCTCTCGCGCGAGGCAAGAGATAGACCGCATGAGCACCCCTAGGCACAGGCGCCGCGAGCGCCGCGCGGCCGCCGTGGTCCTGCTCGGCGTCCTCGGCCTTCTCGCGGCCGGTTCGCCAGCCGCGGCGAACAGCTACCACGACTTCCTCTGCCGGATCCCCTACGGCGCGAGCGCGGGCCGCGCGGCGCCGACCGATGACGTCACCTACGCGACCGCCGGCACGTTCGTCTTCGCGGGGGACAGCTGCGCTGGCGGCGGCGCGCTCTACGCGTCGATGAGCGGCGAAACCACCCAGCCCTACGGTACGACCGCGTTGAATACGTTCACCGCGCCCGGCGGCCTGACGATCTCGGGCTTCACGCTCTGGCGCTATGAGGCGGACGGCCCCAGCCAGCCCTATGGGTCGCCGGCGTCGAACCTCCTCTACAGTCCCGGGCCACCCTCTGTTCAGGGCCTCTGCGCCCAGTCCCTCTCCTGCGCGTCACGCGGGACCCCGAACAACCCATTCGACCCATCAAACGCGGTCAGCGTCGGCAGTCTCAGCGGTGTGACGCAGATCCAGTGGAGCGCCGCCTGCGGCGGCGGGCCGGGCGGCACCTGCCCGGCATCCGGGTCCCTCTCCTCCCAGTACAACGTGTATGCGGCGGACATCGACCTCGTCGATAACACCCCGCCGACCGTCAGCAGCGTCAGCGGCCCGCTCGTCGCCGGCGGCACGCTCGCCGGATCGCAAGCGATCTCGTTCAACGCAGCCGACGGCCAATCAGGGGTGTACGGCGGCTCGCTCGTCGTGGACGGGCACACCGTCGTCTCGCAGATCCTCGACACCAACGGCGGCGCCTGCCAGTCCCTGAATGTGACCGGTGACGGCCAACGCTCCTTCGAACACGCCCAGCCGTGCAAGAGCTCGGTGAGCGCCAGCCTGACGCTCAACACCAACCTGCTGACCGCGGGCCAGCACTCCCTGCAGCTGATCGTCGAAGACGCCGCGGGCAACCAGACGATCGCCTACAACGGCACGATCACCACGAGCGGGCCCCCGCAGGTCGGCGTCAACGGGTCGATCAACGGCCGCGGCCCGCACGTCGCCAACGGCGATCCTTGCGCCGGAGAGGCGCTGGAACTCGCCGTCAACGGCAAGCGCCGCGCGCCGATCATCACCTATGGCAAGCCCGTGACGGTCCGCGGGGTGCTGCACTGCGGCACGCTCCCGATCCGTGGCGCCCGGATCGCCGTCACGACGCTCGGCGGCCCCGCGAGCGCGGCGATCGACACCTCGGTGCAGACCGCGCTGGACGGCTCGTTCTCCTACACGGTGCCGAGCGGCCCGGACCGCACGCTGGAGTTCTCCTACACCGCCTACAGCGACGACCCCGGCCCATCTGCGACCGAGACCGCGACGATCAGGATCCGCCCAAAGATCAAGCTGAGAATCAATCCACACCTCTCCAGCAACGGGCACTCGATCCACTGGACCGGCACGGTCACCGGCGGCCCATATCCACCACAGGGGGTGACGCTCGACGTCGAAGTCAGGGAGGGCCGGCGATGGCGGATCTTCGACCAGGTCGTCGCCAACAGCAAGGGGCGATTCCACTACAGCTACCGCTTTCACGCCACCGGCGAACCAACGAGCTACACCTTCCGCGTCGGACTGCCGGACAGCGGATCGGGCGGATACCCCTACACGCCGGGCGCGAGCAACAGCGTCAACGTGCACGTCAACCCCTGACCGATGCTCACCTTGTCAACGAATCACGTCACACAAGCATCCGGCATCCTCGCCAGGTACAGGCGGTCCGCGATCCTCGCGGTCCTCGCGGCGATGCTTGCTCTGCCTATGGCCGGCGAGGCGCGCGCGGGAACCTACGTGATCAACAACTGTCCCTCGGCGCCAGGAGCCAACGGCAACCCCGGTCCGTGGACCGTGTTCGGCGCCCCTCAGAACACGAAGGGGAGCTGCACCGGCGGGCCGGGAAACTGGATCGGACCGGAGGGCGGCAGCATGTCGCCGGGGGCGCTCGATGGCGTCCAGGTGGTGGTCCCGGCCGCCAGCGGCATCACGATCCGCGAAGCACGGATCTGGTGGGTTGTGCCCCATCAGAGCTCGGGGGCGGACACGTTCGCCTTGGCGTCCGTGAACACCGGTGTGGTCGAGGAAAGCGGCACTCCGAAAGACAGCTCGGTCACTCCCGATGAATGGGTGCTTCCCTCGAACACCACTGAGTTGACGTTGGCCGACTACTGCTCAAATGACGACGCCGGCAACGGCTGCGGGTTCGGCGCCGGCGAGAACGCCAACCTCGAACTCCTCGGTTCGCAGCTCACACTCGCCGACAGCAATCTCCCGAGCGGGACCGTGACCGGGGGAGCACTCGCGGGGACCGGAACGCTGGCGGGCACCGAGTCGGTGACCTACAACGCCCAGGACCCTGACTCCGGGGTGCGCCTGGTCCAGCTGCTCCTGGACGGTCGGCCCGTCGCGCAAAAAGACTACCTCCCGGATTGCCCCTACCAGAGCTTCGCGGCCTGCCCAACCACCGTCTCCGATGAAATCCAGTGGAACACGGCCAGCACCAGCAACGGCACCTACGAACTGGCGCTACGGGTCCTCAACGCCGCCGGGAACGCCACGATCGTCGACGAGCACACCATCACGACCAACAACCCCGGAATCGGCGTCAACGGGTCGATCAAAGGTCGCGGCCCGCATATCGCCAACGGCGATCCGTGTGCAGGGGAGGCGTTGCAGCTCGCCGTCAACGGCGAGCGCCGCTCGCCGATCATTACCTACGGCGAGCCCGTAACCGTCAGGGGCGTGCTGCACTGCGGCACCATCCCGATCCGTGGCGCCCGGATCGCTGTTACGACCGTCGGCGGGCCTCGCGGCGCAGCGATCGACAGCTCGGTGCAGACCGCCCTGGACGGCTCGTTCTCCTACAAGGTGCCCACCGGCCCGGCCCGGCAGCTGCGGTTCAGCTATACGGCCTACGGCGACGACCCCGCGCCGTCGGCAACGGCGACCGCGGCGATCAGGATTCGCCCCCGGATCAGCCTGAAGATCACTCCCCATAGCTCGAGCAACGAGCACACGATCCACTGGACGGGCACCGTCGCGGGCGGCCCCTACCCAGCGCAGGGAGTGACGCTGGACGTCGAAGTCAAGGAGAGGCGCGGCTGGCGGATCTTCGCTCAGGTCGTCGCCGGCATAAAGGGCCACTTCCACTATGCCTACCGCTTTCACGCCACCGACGAACCCACGACCTATACCTTCCGTGTCGCGCTTCCGCACCCCGGCGCACAGGGCTACCCCTATGCCTGGGGCGCCAGCAACACGATCAACGTGCACGTCACATCATGAGTGCCCGCCCCAGCAGGCATCGAGCTCGAGCCTCCCAGATCGTGCTCGCTGCCCTGGCCGGCGCCGCGTGCCTTCTCGCGGCCGCCGCGCTCGCCTCCGCGGGCACGTTCACTGCGCTCACCTGCCATGACTCGGCCGGGAACGCGATCGGCGCACGCGGCTGGAGCGTAGGAGCAGCCAATGGCGAATACATCACCTACGGCAATGGCTGCGCCAGTGGCGGCGAGGGGTCGTTCGGACTGACGATGGGCCCGGACCCGACCGGCAACTATTACAACGGCAACGGCGACACGATGACCTACTCCGTGCCGGCGGGGCTGACGATCGCGGGCTACAGCTTGCAGATGTCTGCCTTCGGCGGCCCCTGCGGGATCCAAAATGGGCAGTGCGCCGACGGCCTTGGCCAGGTCTGGGTCAACCACACCGGCCAGAGCGACCCGAACTACGACTACCGCAACCTCGGGTACGGCGCCGCCAGCACGACGGTCGGCGCCAATGGAATGAGCGGCGTGAGCGACGTGAACGTCGGCGTCAGCTGTGACCCGGGACAGGACCTCAGCTACCCCTGCCCTGGATCGGCGAACCCGGAGGCTCAGGCGCTCGTCAGCGGGGGGAGCTTCACGCTGCTGGACTCGACGGTTCCATCGGTCGCGAACGTCTCGGGGTCGCTGATCGCGGGGGGCACCCTCACCGCAACCGACACGATCAGCTTCACCGCGTCGGACAGTGGTGGCGGCATCTACAGCGCGACGATGCTCATCGACGGCCGCCAAATCGTTCAGGAGGTGCCCAATTCCAACGGCGGGCTGTGCGTGAACCTCGCGCCGGCGTCCAGCGCGACGATGGCCTTCGCCGCACCGCAACCATGCCCGGGCGCAGAGAACATCAGCATCCCGCTCAACACCACCCAGTTCTCCGCGGGGCAGCATCATCTGCAGGTCATCGTGACAGACGCCGCCGGCGACCAAGCGAGCGCATACGACGGCACGATCACGACGAGCGGCCCGCCGTCGATCGGCGCCAACGGCGGCTCGATCAACGGGCCGCACATCCCCAACGGCCAGTCGCCATGTGCGGGGGAGACCCTGAACCTCGTGGTCAACGGCAAGACCAAACCGCCGGCGATCCTCTACGGGAAGAGCGTCGGGGTGAAGGGCGTGCTGCACTGCGGCACCGTCCCGATCCGTGACGCGCGCGTCCTGGTCGCCACGGTCGGTGGCCCGCGCAGCGCCGCGATCGCCACCTCGGTGCAGACCGCCCTGGATGGCTCCTTCGAGTACACGGTCCCACGGGGGCCCGATCGTACGCTGCGCTTCTCCTACCTCGCCTACAGCGACGATCCCGGCCCATCGGCAACAGCGACCGCGGCGATCAAGATCCGTCCTAGGATCAAGCTGAAGATCACGCCCCACCGCACCAGCAACGGCGGCACGATCCACTGGACGGGCATCGTAACCGGCGGCCCATATCCGCCACAGGGAGTGACGCTCGAGGTCGAGGTGCAGGAGGGCAGACATTGGAGAGTCTTTGATCAGGTCGTGGTAAACAGCAAGGGTCGCTTCCATTACAGCTACCGCTTCCACGCCACCGACGAACCCACGACTTACACTTTTCGAGTCTCACTCCCCGACAGCGGCTCCGGCGGCTACCCCTACACCCCGGGAGCAAGCAACAGCGTGAACGAGCATGTCAACCCCTAATGCCGTGACGACAACTGGACGGCAGACAGCAGAAATGACCAGCCGCTCGGGGCGAGGGCGCCCTCTGGCGCTGCTCGTCGTGTGCACCATAGCCACGCTGCTCATGCGCGCTGGCGGAGCTCCCGTAGCGGCCGCTAACAGCTATAACGTGTACGCGTGCTATGCGGGCCAGGGCACGTATCTCAATCCCGGAGACTCCGCGGCGTCCTGGACGCTCGCCAACAACAACGGTGCCGCGTACTACCTGCCATACGATCAGTGCGGCAGCGGTGGGCCCAACGGGTTCGGTGTCATCAGCCGCTCCGGCTACACCGCGCCCGCCGGGGACGAGGGCGAGGTCTACTTCCAGGCCCCCGCCGGGCTGCACATCAGGCAAGTCCAGTTGTGGCGCTCACTCTTTGACTACGGGGTAGGTGAAGGCGGGAGTTCCCAGCGCAACTATGCGTGGAACCTGGCGGACGGTGCCCTACCCGGTGTCGGCGACGAGTTCGACGGCTCCGAGAACGTGACCTACGGAGAGGCCGGGTCGGGCGATCTCACCGACAACGGAATCGTCGAAAGCAACTACACGTCTGTGAACCTCGCATCGGCACTGCCCAGCCAGTACGCCTACGTCGTCGGCTGCGGGTTCGCAAACGGTTGCACGACCGGCGGGCACGCCCCAGCCAGCCCGAGCGGACCCGACACGATCATCAACATCTATGGCGCGATCGTCACCGTCGAAGACAACACACCGCCGACGCTGAGCCTCGGCAGCTCCGGGCTGCTGGATGGCGATACCCAAAGCGGAATGGTCCCCCTGACGCTCAGCGCCGCAGCTCTACCGGGCATCGCAAAGATCGAAGTCTACGCGGGCAACAGCCCGACGGCTGCATCGAGCGAGGACTTCACCCAGACCACGCGCTGTGCCTTCTACGAGGCCGTTCCCTGCCAGAATCTCTCCAACTACCAGTACCCGGTCGACACGAGCAAGCTGCCAAACGGCACCTACTACCTCACGGTCAAGGCTTACGATCCAGCCGGCAATGTAGTCGCCGTCAGCTCCCCCTCACCATTGACCGTCGAGAACCAGCCCATCACGGCGCTCTCCTCAGGGCTCGCCGGCGCGAATGGGATCCCCAACGGCCAGTCTCCGTGCGCGGGGGAGGCGCTGAATCTCGCGGTCAATGGCAAGACCAAGCCGCCGGTCATCCTCTACGGGAAGAGAGTCGCGGTGAGGGGCGTCTTGCATTGCGGCACAGTGCCGATCCGCAATGCACGCGTCCTCATCGCGACGATCGGTGGCCCACGCAGCGCCGCGATCGACACCTCGGTGCAGACCGCTCTGGATGGCTCCTTCGAGTACACGGTCTCGCGGGGCCCTGATCGCACGCTCCGCTTCTCCTACGTTGCGTACAGCGATGATCCGGGTCCGTCCGCCATTGCGACCGCGGCGATCAGGATACGTCCAAGCATCACGCTGAAGATCAAACCCCATGACACCAGCAACGGAGGCACGATCTACTGGACGGGCATCGTAGCCGGCGGGCCATACCCCTCGCAGGGAGTGACGCTCGAGGTAGAGGTGCGAGAGGGCAGGCACTGGAGAGTCTTCGACCAAGTCGTCGCCAACGGCAAGGGCCGTTTTCACTACACCTATCGCTTCCACGCCACCGACGAACCCACCATCTACACGTTCCGCGTCGCTCTCCCAGACACCGGATCGGGGAGTTACTCCTACACCCCAGGCGCCAGCAACACCGTCGACGTGCACGTCGATCCCTAGCCCTTTGCTGCTTGTTGGCGCTCACGCTAGGTTCCCCATTTGAAGCGCAGTTGGACCCCACTGGTTGCTGTTGAACCGCACGGCTGCTGCTTCGACGCCAGGAGGGAGAGCGCTGCAAGCTGCCGCACACGCGCCCGCTGGTCGTCCCGAGCGGGCGTCTGACACTCGCCTTGCGAGACGCTCGCATCCCAGGTGGAGGCGGGCGCGATCATGGCAGCGGTCGGCGAGGGACTAGCTATGCCTGGTGCATCGGCCCACCTACGCGCCACACCCGCGGCGGAGACCCAGGTCCCGCGCTCGCCTGGTTCAGACGTAGCTGATCAGATCCACGATCCAGCCCTCGGAGTAGATCTTCAAGAAGATGTTGTGCCCTCGCGGGTCATCGATTTCGGCGAGACCCTCGTCAGCGTCTCCCGTGAATGAGAGTTCGGCGCGGAGAAACCGGCGCTCCCAGATCGCAACCTCCGGGTAATGCGGCTTGCCTTCTCCGTCCTCGACCCAGCTGAGGACCCAACGTGGTTGGTGGGACTTCTCCTGGTACTCGACTTCGCGGAGCGTCCCGGAGAACTGCGCGACGGGAAAACCGCCGTCGTCCCAAGGCAGAAAGATGGCTGCCTCGACCATCTGACCGCGCATGCCGCGGAGCATGTCGATCAGCTCGCCGAACTCCGTTACGTCTTGACCCACGTGCGAAAGCTACTGGCGAACGGACCTGGCATGGCCTCGTCCCGGTGGCCGTTCCGGGGTCCTTGGCCGTAATCAGACTCGTCCGCAGCTGCACGCGGCGCGTTCCCAGCCCGAGTCGGGCGGTCGGGGCTGGCCACAGTCGGGGCGCGACCGGCGTGTCTCGGCATAGCGTTGGCCCGCTCCGAGTTACGTGCGAAGCTGCCCGGATGACCGGCGCTTCTATCCGCGTGCCGAACGAGCCCGCCGGCAGGCTGCCGGCGGTTCCAGCCGAGGTTAGAGGCGACCACGAGTCGCCGGCGCCAGCGCTCATCGTGCCGGTCTCAGTCGAACTCTTCCCGCGCGGCGGGCAAACCGTTGTACTGGACCGCCTAGCTGCGACACTGTGGACGCACCCTCCTGCCGGCCCACGCCTGCGCGTCGGCCTACCCGCCGTGATCCACAACGGCGACGCCCGCTGGGGGCTGCTGGTCTCCGAAGAGGGCCGCGGCAACCCGCATCGCGTTGAGCTTCGCTTCGACCTGCTCGATCACGGCCTGCGGACGCTCGACGAACACTTCCAGACCAACCCAGCTCTCCATCCTGAGCTGACGATGTACCTGGACGCTCGGCTCGGGATTGCGCCGAACTTTCCCGACGACGTCAACGAGACCGGCACCCTCGGCCTCGTGCAATGCGCGAAGCCTCTGACGGACGAACTCGTCGTGCCGATCTCGCGGGAGCACTGGGCGCGAGAGATCGGACCGGCGCTCGGCCACGACCGGATGCGCCTGGTGGCGGTGCGACTCCCCTCGACCGAGGGACCGCTCGGACGGGACGTGGTCATCTCCTACAACGATGCGAGCCACGCCTACGACCGCGCCGAATGGCGCGAGTGCATCCAGAAGTGCCGAGACGTCCGCACGTATGTCGAGCGAGCTGTCCGACAGGAAGATGGCGAACACGTCGCCACCGCGGTAGCGCGACGGCTCGGCACCGATGAGAACGACCCCCGGATCAAGTTCCTCGACTCGATCTGGACGGCCCTCGTCAACCACACGAGCGGCGCGCATCACGTCGACAGTCGCGACCGCCTCGAAGCAGCGACCGCACACGCTGCGCTGCTCGTCACAGCGACGATGATCCAGCACGTCGCTGAGCTCATCGGCCCAGCATAAAGCCCACGCGGCTTTACGCGGGGGATTCCCCGGGGAAGGTCAACGATTATGTCCGCCCAAGCTGTAGTGGTCGGCTTGAACGTTGCCGCGGTTGACCGTTAAACAACGCAAAGCTGCGATGCATTAGCTGGGGAACGCAAGAGACGTCAGAGCGTCGGGGCCTTTACGGCGGATCGCGGCCTCAACGAGCCCCGACAGCGTCGTCTCGCGGGCAGAGCGGACGATCGGGTCGAAGATCCATGCGCGGTTGTGCACCTCCTCGCCGCGCGCCGGCGAGAGGGGGATCCGGTAGCGAAACTCGCCGAAGAGCTGCAGCAGGAGCCCCACCCCGCGCTCGGTCGAGACTGCCATCAGGAGGTGCGCGGGCGGCGGGGCCAGCACCTGGTGGTAGAGGTCGTCGGGCTCGACGTCGTCCCAGAGGGGGCTGAGCGGCGGCAGGCCCTCGGCGGGCTCGGACTCGCCGCCGGCGAGCACGTCTCGCAGATGGGCGGCCTGGGGCGTGCTGAGCCAGCTCTCGCCGAGGAGCTCGCGTCCGAACGCAAGTCCGACTTTGGCGCCGAAGCGGGGCCACAGCGACGTCTTCAAGGAGTAGGCGATGTTGCCGACCGCCTCTGGTTGGCGGACAGTCTCGATCGTGAAGTCGACCTCGACGGAATCGCCGCGCTGGGCGCGGATGCGCTCGATGCGCTTGCGCACGAGCGCCTCAGCCTCCCCGACGTCGACCGTGTAGCGCTCGCTGCTCTCATCGCGGTGCTCGGGGGCCGGCACGCGATGGACGGACGCGCCGTCTCGGCCAAGCTCGACGTACATCGGCAGCCCGTTCTCGAGTTTGCCGTACAGGCGCGGAGCTGGGAGCACCTCACCGCGAGGGTCAGGCACCCGATGACGGTGGCGGGCGGCGAGGATGAACGGCTCGCTCGCGAACGGACCGTCGACCTCCCTGCCGCCCCTCGCGTTGCAGGCGTCGCACACATCGGACGACGGGCAGCAGGGAGTCGCTCGCCACAATGGGTGCAGAGGAAGGTCTCGGACGGCGCGTCAGCTGGCACGGGAAATCATTGTGCTCAAACGACGGAGGAAACCCCAGGTCCGGCCCCACGTCGGATGCGTCTCTGGACGCAGCGCTGTTCGCCACGTGCGTCAGGCGGCCTCGGGCCTCGCTACCCACGATCGCACAGGGATCGCGTAGAGCTTGTAGGCCCAGTTTCCGCCGTTGACGAAGCGCCAGCTAGCGGGCGGCTCCACGGGTACGCAGGTCACTTGGTTATTGACGTGCAGGTGACCGTGGAGCCGTTCACCTATCCAGACCTCGCCGGGCGTGCCGACGGCCTGAATCTTTGCTGCCATCGTGAGGGCCATCCCGTACACGTCGGGCTGAGTACGGGAGGCCGCGCTGCCAACGACGCGCACCGACGCCTCGCTAGCGTCGGCTCCGATGCGGATATCGACGGCGGGCAGGCCGCGACGTTCAAGCTGCACGTTTAGCACCATGTAGACGACTGCGACCATGACCGAGGCGGCATGAATCGCCGCGTCGCAGGCAGCGATCGAGATGCCCTGGCCGTCGAAGGCCGCGATCAGACCATCGCCCGTGAAGTTGACGATCACCCCATCAAAGTCCCCAACGATCTCGGCAAGCTCGCGCAGCAGGAGCGGGACTATCCGCCCGTAGGCATCGGGATCGCTCGCTTGCAGCTGGGTCGAGCCGACAAGATCGATGCACAGAGCGGCGAGCGCGACCTGAGAGCCGACCAAAGCGGCCAGCGGGTTCTCCGGCGACTGCGGCTGCTCGATCGACTCGGGGTGCTCAAGGGCGTAGCCGATTGCCTCCGAGCGCTCCTGAAGCCTCCCCAAGAGGTCCCGGCGTTCGGGCGACTTGACGGTCGGCCCGTTGGCGACCGCGTTGAGCATCTGGTTGATCGCGCTCTTCCAGACATCGGGCGGGAAGACGTCGTTGGTCTGGATGTCACGCACGCTCCCGTCCTCCTGGAGCTTGTAGCGAGCCTTTGAGAAGCGGACCTGAAGCGGCCGCGTGCCATCCGGCTCGGGGTCGCCTATCTCAACGGACTCGACATCGATCCTGACCCAGTTGGAATCGATCTTGATCGGCTCCTCCGCCATGTCCGCAGTGTGACACGGAGGCTCGACGGTTCAGCGTGATATTCGGCACTTAGCAGCCCTCTTTTCGTCCCCGAACCGGGACAGCGCCAGTTAGGCTCCGGCGGGTGCAGGAAGATCCGACGCCAGTGCTGTCGCAGATCGCCAGCGCGCTCGCTGACGACGACCGCCCCCGAGCCGACTCGCTGATGGAGACAATCGCATTCCGTCTCGTCGGGCTGGAGATTCTCAAGCCCGCGCGGCTCCGGGGTCCCTACGGGACCCAGATGTGCGAGGCCCCGACCGTGCTTGAGGCGCTCGCGTAGCTGTGCGCGCTTCGCCGCCCCAGATCCCCCCCGGACTCTCGGTGTCGATCAGCTGGCGTGAGCTGTGGCGGAGTGGGGCGTTCATCCAGAACACTCTGCTCGCACAATCCGGATTTAGTTCAGCGGCCGAGGAGCGACTGGGCCCGCTCGGGATGCGCCCGGAGTGGCTCGAACGATTCGACAAAGCGGGAGCTCTCCAGCCGATCGCGTTCGTCGCTGGTGGTGACCCGCCGGCGGTCACTGATTTCACGCCCTACGAGGACAGGATGGCCTTCCGTGAGGAGCACGACTTTGCGCCGTGGTCGACGTACGCGTGGGAAGCCTGGGGTCACCCCGAGATCACCGCCGAGTACTCGCCGTGGCAACTGCTCTACGCGGAGGACGTCGCCAGGCGCACGAGTGAGTCCGTCCCATTGAGCGACCTCCTGGCCTCGCCCGAGGATCTCGCGACCAGGCTTAAACCGGTTCGCGGCCTCCTCGAGCACCTCCAGGCCTCGTGGGCAACGCTGCACGATGCCTGGATGCCGCTCGTGAAGCTCCTAGTGCGGGTCCAGAATCGATACCTGCCTGAGGTGACCTGGCGGAGCACCTACGTGTACGACGTCGACCGAAAAGCGCAAGTCGAACCTTGGGAGCTTGAGCTCGAGTCCTTCGACGCGGCCGAGGTTGCCGGCGAGCTCGGCGTCAGCCACGACGAGATCCTCCACGCCTACTGGTTCCTGGTTGAACGAGGGATCGATCGCGAGCCGCGCGACGGGATGGAGCAACTCCGTCGCGCCCAGTCACGCTCCGCATACAAAGATTGGCGCGGCATGGCCCGCAGCGCCCAAGACCACTACCAGGCCGCGCAAATGCTGCGGCGGTTCATCGACGATCTCACGGGGTCCCCACCGGGAAGACCAGACGATTGGGTCATGGACGGCCGCCAGCCGTTTCGGGGAGCTCTGTTCGACCATGGCCCAGTGCCGAGCCTTACGCGTGAGGATCTGACGCGTGAGCTAGTCGCCGCTGGCCTGTATCCGCATGCGGCCCACGTCATCGGCGAGGGCAAATGCGAGAAGGACTTCGTGACCACGATCGTGGCTGGCTTTCTCGGCAGCAGCGCCGCCAAGGAGATCGGATTCACAGATCTAGGCGGCAGCGGCTCAGCTAGCCGGCTCCCCACCATGGTCAGCGGCCTCACGACCTACGCGACTCGCACGGTCGTAATCGTGGACAACGAGGGAAAGACGGCCGACTACACCGACGGGCTCATTCGCAGGGGCGCCCTCAACGCAGACGACGTATGCCGGTTCACCCGCAACATCGAGGAGAGCAACTTCAGCGACAAGGAGCTGATCGACGTTCTATGCGCATTCGCGACGAATCCACCCGAGGGGCGCGAGGCGGTCACGCTGACGATCACGCTCGAGCAACTCGAGGAGGCCTACCAGGAGCGCCGACGGCGAAGCAAAGCCGGCGACGATCCCGGGAAGGCCGGCGTGCTGTTGGAGATGGCCGAAGATCCCGAGCACGGCGGCCCGGTGCGTGTCAGCAAGCGCGAGTTTGCGTGCGCTCTCGCGAAGCGCATGCTCGAGGAGTTCGCCGCCAGCGGGGGAGATGGGGCCGCTCGGGACCAGCTGTACAAAGAGCGGCCACTGTTCCCGTTCGTCCTGGAGCGCGTCGCTCAAGCGGTGCACGACACGCGGAGGTGACGCGCTGCCGGCGGGAACGGCTGCGTCCCACGCCTGCGCCAGGCTGCTGTTGAGGGCTACTCGGCGGGTAGCTTTCGCGTGTTGGGGGTCGTCTCGCGCGGCGCTGATCCGGTGTGCTACGGACGACGTCTGACGGCCCCCGGCCACGACTGCTCCTTTGGTGGGGAAGGCGGTCGTCGGGGTCGGTGGCGGCTAGGCGCCTGCCTTGGACGACCTGCGAGTGCGTCGACCGACCATCGGCTCACGCTCGCTTCGACTGGCGTTTGGGAAGCGTTCACCCCGGTTCTCGCGAGGCCCTTGACTCTCATCGGTCGTCCCATGTGAGAGTCTCTACGTTTGCTGGCGAGCGGCGCGGCTGAACCGCCACTCGCTGGTGCTCCGCGCCTGCCGACCACAGAGGAGCGACGGCCGGCCCGCCCGGCTGCAGATGGCGTCGCAGGAACGCGAGCTGGTCGGTCACGACTAGCTCATGCTGCGGCCCGTCGTAGATGTCGAAGTGATCGACGCCGGGATAGGTGCGCAGCTCGCCCAGTGGTGCGCGGTGCGCTGCCGCAATCGCGGGCCCCGGCTTGGCGACCCGGTCGCACTCGCCAACACAGACAAGCCACGGGCAATGCAGCTTTCGGGCGTAGCGCGCCGGGCGATAGGGACGACCAAGAATCCACCGCGATGACACACGGTCACGCCACTGCGAGTCCTCCCCGATCGCCACCACGTGACGCCAGCCGACCTCGCCGCCAGGCGCATTGATGAGCGCCGCCTCATCCGGCTGGCCAACCACAGGGAGATGCCGACCCAGCACGGCCGCGAGCAGCATGCGGGCGGTGACCCGCAGCGACGATCGGTGCGCCTGTTGCACCATGTCAAGAAACGGAACCTGGCTGATCGCTGCAGCAACACGGGAATCCTGTGCGGCCGCGGCGAGTGCGTTTCCCCCGCCCATCGAGGAGCCGAACGTCGCCACACGCTCCGCGTCGACACCAGGTAGCGATCGGGCGAAGGCGATTGCCGCGTGCCAATCTTCCATTTGCCTCTTCGGAAGGAACAGGTCTGGCTCCCCGGTACTGTCGCCGAAGCCGCGGTGGTCGAACACGAGCGCAGCGATGCCCGCATCCGCGAAACGCTCGGCGAACACGCCCAGCCGGTCGCGGCGGGTCCCAGAGAGCCCGTGAGCCATCACGATGACCGGAGCCAGCGGCGAGTCGCCGGCAGCGGGATAAAGCCAGGCCGCGCATGAGTCGGCCCCGGATGAGAACTGCAGATCTTTTCTATTCATGCACCAATAACGGCGCAGGGCATCGAAACGTGAGGCCCACAACGAATCACGTCGCCTCGCGCTTGCAAACAGCCCCCCGCTACCGCATACGCCGTGAGCCAGCGCCTTAACACGGGAGACCGACGCTGCGGTGATCCACGCGAGCTTCGGCCCGCGCATTGAACGCGCCCACAGGTGTGCTGCACGCTAGCTGGGGACGCTGCGCTGTAGGCGGTAGGCGAGGTAGAAGTGCAGCGCCGCTGGCGCAATCAGCAGCACTCCCCACCAGAAGCCCGAGTAGCACAGATAGGCGGCAAG
This sequence comes from uncultured Actinomycetes bacterium, assembly GCA_937888775.1. The sequence goes on from CALAQT010000225.1 coordinate 54,669, forward strand.
GGCGAGCAGCCAGATACCGACACCAAAGCGCACACGGCCCATGGCGCGACGGTGGCCGTGATCGTACGGCGTTAGACGTTTCATTGACCCGCCTGAAACGGTAGCGCGGCACACGCTCGGGAGCGGTGGGCGCGGGTGGCGGCATGATCTTCGCGACTGAGGACTGTCGCGGTACCTACGAGAGCCTGCTGGCAAAGGGAGTCGAGTTCACGCAGGAGCCGACAGAGCGCTTCTACGGGACCGACTGCGCGCTACGCGACCCATTCGGGAACCCGCTCCGCTTCACGCAGCCGCTCGGTCGGCGTGCCGACGTGGGTGAGGCTGGGGCCGACCGGCCGCACGGCTTCATTGAGTACGGAGCGCGTACGACTGCGAAGGCATTCGTCAGGACTGCGCCTGCAGTTCCTCCGCGGACGGCTGGACCACCAGAGGCGCCATCCACGGTCCTGCCGAGCAGGTCCTGCCAGGAGCTCCCGCCAACGCGTGCCTACCCGCCCTGTAGGGCTCGGATGCTCGGGCACCCGATACCATTGCGACCCGCGGCGAGATAGCTCAGCTGGTAGAGCACGCGACTGAAAATCGCGGTGTCGGCGGTTCAAGTCCGCCTCTCGCCATCGCCCGACCGGGGCTCCCGCGGCCCCGCAGGGGTTTAGGACCGCCACCCCCCACCCGTGGTCCTAACCCCGCCGGAATCCCCTGGAATCCAGGAATCCAACGGTATCTCCACGCGCCAGCCGATTACAAAACCCCTGCAAATGGCCTACTCGTCCGACTCTGAGCCATCGTCCTGAAAATCGAGGTGTCGGCGGTTCGAGTCCGCCTCTCGCCATGCGCTCGCAACTGGCCCATAGCGGACCCGGGGGCCGCGTTTCCGAGCGCCGGTAGGCCGCGCCGCGCTTCACGCTGACGCCGCCCGAGGAGCCTTAAGCGGGTTCCTGGTGCCCTACCTCGGGCAGCAGGACCACGAACTGCCGTGGCTGCCTCCGGATCTGGTGCGCCGCGAGGAGGTCGCCGACTACCCGACCGATTTCGAGGCGATGCCCGCCACCACGATCGAACTCCTCACTCGCCGCGGCGAGCAGGTCACACGATCGCTGCTCGACGCTCACACCCCCAGAGCTGTGAGCCATGGCCGCCGCCAAGACCGTTTGCCCACCACCGTCCCCGCGAGGTGGATCCACTGACAGCAGCACCCCGCGCATCAACTCAAGAGTGGGCGGGTGGGACCGTGTTCGCGGGCTTCGGGACCCGGAGCGGCGCGCCGGAGCTCGAGCGGTCGGTCGCTTGAAAGTGTCCACCGATCGAGGCGAGCAGACACCGCGCGGCACCGGCGTGCGCGTCGCTCTCCACGAACACCCTCCGCGAGCCGTCCCATCCGCGTCTTATGCGAACTTACGTTCGCTATGAGCGCAATGCAAATCCAGGACTACAAGACGCATCTCTTCGAGCAGCTCGACTTCCTACGCTCCTCGATCGAGGCCTATGACGCTGGCAAGGAGCACGAGGCGAAGCGGCTGTCTGTGCCCATCAGGACGCTCGTCCACAGCACCGGACGCTCGACGAGTCTCCTTCACCACCTGGGCGTGCAGGACCGTCTCGGCTGGGTCGATCGCGGCGCGCCGGAGCCCCCACCCGGAGCGAGGGTCATCTCGTTCGGCCTGTGCGTGGTCCGGATGCGCTTCGACATTGGTGAAACCTTCTACGAGCCTGCCCTCAAAGAGCTGGCGCGCGATCGATTCCATCCGCCCGTGTCGTTCGAGGACTGGTGGCGGCGAGTGATCCTGCAGGACCAACGAGGGAACGGATTCAGCCGCGCAGATCTCGTGCTCGCGCTCGCGAACCAGGATGGCGGCGCGCACATCGACGCCGCGCTCGACGAGAAGTACCGCCAGCTCGCGCGAGAGAACTCGATTGGCTTCACGCAGGGCCAGAACCAGCCGATCGCCAACAGCATCGTCCACGCCTCCGTCCGCCACATCGCGGGCGAGTTCGTGCAAACGATCGAGAGCTCGCTCGCCTGGGACGGCGCCCGCGCGGTCGTCCCGCAGCCAGTCTGCTCGCTGTCGCTCGGCTCCAAGCCGGCCGCTGGTCGGAACGACCCCTGCCCTTGCGGGAGCGGACTGAAGCTCAAGCAATGCTTCGGGCGCCGGCGCCCGCTCTGCGTGATGGCCCGGCCATCAGATGACTCGCAGGCAGGCGACGTTCACGCCATCCCCGGCAACCCGACGATGGATGAGCCGGATCCCTCCGCGCCGCCGTCGATGGTCCTCGACTCGCTGCTTCTCATTCCGGTGGCCCCTCAGCAGAGCCCGTTCCGCCCCCGGCAGGCGGCATGACGAGCGATCCGACGGACTTCCGACAGCACGATCTTGAATTCCCCGTTCCGCCGAGGCCTGACAGGAAAATAGCGTTCAGGCTGCCACCGCCTCGTGCAGCGTGACGGTGTGTCCGAGCGTTTCGAGCTGCTTGATGAGGCGTCGGGTTTGGCGTTGGGGGTCGCGTTGGCGGAAGTAGTCGCCGCCGAGGTCGTTGTAGAGCTCGCCGGTTGAGAGCATGTGCCAGCAGGCGCACAGGATCGAGTGCTTGACAGCACCGAGGGCCTTCTTGTGGCCGCGGCGGGGCTTCAGGCGCGCGTACTGCGCGGCGAGGTAGACGTCTTTGGTGCGGATCGCGGCGAGCGCTGACTCCTCGAGCGTCCACTCCAGCCACTTCGATCCCTTGCGGGTCTTCCCGGAGCGGCGCTTACCGGCGGACTGGTCGTTGCCGGGGCACTGCCCGGCCCAGGACGCCAGGTGCTTGGCGGTGGGGAACACGCTCATGTCGGTCCCGATCTCGGAGATGATGACCTCCGCTGCGCGCCGTTGAACACCGGGGATCGTGCGTAGTAGCTCAACGGCTGGGGCGAAAGGGCGGATCTGCTCCTCGATCGCGTCGGAGAGCCGGTCGATCTGCTCGTCCAGGAAATCGATATGGGCGAGGATCGCGCCGATCCACAGGGCGTGCACATCATCGAAGCGGCCCTCGAGTGCCTCCCGCAGCGCGGGTAGCTTTGGCCGGACCCCGTTCATCGGTCCACCTGCTGTGAGAGCTGGTGGTTGTTGTTGCTGTGAAGGTTAGGGGAGCCGCCGTGTTGCGGAGGGAGCCCGTAGGGCGACCGGAGCAACGCGGCGGGCGCGGCCTCGCCGGCCCCCCGGGCCGTTTCGGCATGGTTTTCACCTCGCGCCTCTAAAACACGAGTGTTCTCAGGCGATCTGAGGGCCTTCCCGGGGCTGGTCAAGGGAATCACCTTGCCCTCCCTGGTGGACTGGGCCCATGCTCTGGCAAACCGAGCCGGCGCCATCATGGCGAGCGCGGAGTGGGGCCGGCGCTCGTTGTAGTCCTCGCGCCAGTCAGCGACCATGACCTTGGCCTCGGCGAGGCAGCTGAACTGCTCGACGGCGAGCAGCTCGTCGCGGACCCTGGAGTTGAACGACTCGACATAGGCGTTCTGCCAGGGGGAGCCCGGGTCGATGTAGGCGCTCCCGGCGCCGGAGAACCGGCACCAGTCCCGCAGCGCGTTAGCCGTCAGCTCCGGGCCGTTGTCGCAGCGGATGTGCTCGGGCGCCGTGCCCCGTTCTGTGATCAGGCCTTCGAGCACGGTGACCGTGGCGTCGGCGTCGATGCGCCGCTCGCAGCTCATCGCAAGCGCCTCGCGGGTGAACTCATCGACGATGTTCAGGAGCTTCAGGGTCCGCCCGTCCGCGGTCTGATCGAACTGGAAGTCAAGCGCCCACACGTGATCGGGGCGCTCCGCACGCAGCCGATCCGCAGGCACCGTCGACTCCCCGAGACGCTGACGCTTGCGCCGGCGCTGCGGGACGCGCAGGCCCTCCTCGCGCCACAGCCGCTGCACACGCTTACGGTTCACGCTCCAGCCCTCCTCGAGCAGCTCGGAGTGCGCGCGCCGATAGCCCCAGCGCGGGCGATCCTTCGAGAACTTGCGCAGCCGGCCACGAAGCGCCCCATCATCAGAAGCAACACACGGCTCGCGGCGCTGGGTCGAGCGGTGCTGCCCGACGATCTCGCACGCCCGACGCTCGGAGATGCCCTTGCGGTCCATCAGCATCAGGACCGCCAGGCGCCGCCGGGCCGGGCCTACCAATTTCCCGACGCCACCTCTTTCAAAGCATCGATCTCGAGCTCCTTGTCCGCGACGATCCGCTTCAACCTCTGGTTCTCGCGCTCGAGCTCCTTCAGCCGCTTCACGTCGTCGGCCTTCATCCCGCCGTACTGAGCGCGCCAGCGGTGAAAAGTGTTCTCGGACACCTCGAGCTCCTTCGCGACGTCCGGGATCGTCTTGCCTTCGCCGAGCATCCGTTCGGCCTCCCGCAACTTGCGGACGACCTGCTCCGGTGTGTGCCTGCGTCGCTTCATCAGAGTTCCTTCCTCGTCCATCATCACGGACAGGTAGAACTCTCACAAGCACCGGACCGAACCTACGGGGTCGCGCCACGAGGACTCCCGCCGTGCCCTGCTCGACGAGCTCGGTCGCTGCGACATCGTCGTGCTCCTGCTCGGTGCCGAGTACGGTGAGCGCACCGAGCGCGGTGTCAGCGCGACGGAGGACGAGTTCAACGAGGCTGTGACCAGAAGCATCCCCGTGGTTGCGCTTGTCCAGAACGTCGAGCGCTCACCAGAGCAGGACGCGTTCGTGGCAAGGGTCCGGGGCACCTGGAGCGACGGGCGCTTCGCCCCGGAGTTCACTGACGCGGCTGATGTCGGCTTCGCGGTCGTCAGCGCGCTCAACGCCTGGCGCCATCGCGGCGCGAGCAGCGAGCATCAGACGGTGGCCCTCGAGCGCGCCCGCACCCTTGCCGTGGGATCCGGTCGCGCCGGCCAGAGCCACAGTGGCTCCAAGGTGCGCATCGTCTTCGCTCCCGTGGCGGACCGGGTGCTGATCGACGCCGTCATGCTCGGCGAGGCTGGCCTCGTCGACGACCTCGGCATGAGCATCCGAATGAGCGGCCTCGTAGGTCACGACATGGCCATGACGCACCGTCTGACCGCCGATGGCGTTGAGTTCGAGGCCGTCAGCGCCCGGGACTTCGAGCGGCTGCATTTCCTGGTCGCGAAGGACGGGGCGATCCTCGCCGAGGGCGCTGTGTCAGGTACCGGCGTCTTCGGCTCCTCCGTGATTGAGGCTCCAAGGGTTCGCCGCGTCATCGAGCAGGGCTGCGCCTTCACGCACGACGCCTGGGGAAGGATCGACCGTCGCGATGACGTCCGCGAGCTGGCAGTCACTGTCGCTGTTCCGGACGCATCGATGAAGGTTTACAGCGACTCGGAGTTCACCGGCAGCTCGCTCAGCATGGGCAGCGTGTTCGGCTCGCCACCCGTCGTCGTCGCGCCCGACCCGCCGCTCACCGCGAGGCGGGAGGAGCTCGGCACCCCCGAGCTCGTCGAGAGGCTCGCCGCCGAGGTTCGTCAAGCGTTTGTGCTCGCGGGCCGCTCCCGCTGAGGGTCTGCCGCCGGCCGGTCGGATAGAAAGCCATGCGCGTAGTTGACTGTGGCGCTGGCTTCCGGGGGTGGTGCCCCGGAAGCCCCGTCCACGCCCGTGGAGTGTGTCCGGTCGCGGTGAGATCCTGGAACGAGCCTGGTGCTGGGCGGCTCACCACCGCCCGTCCTGTGGCTCCGGGCCCCAATGTCAGCTAAACGCAAAGGGGATTTCCCGATGACCCATTTGTTCTCTCTCGCGGCACAGAAGGCGGGCTTCGAGGCTCACGCCAACGTCGAGGCCGACGGTCTCGGCATCATCGTCAACACCGACCAGGGGCCGATCCACGCGCGCGGAACTGACGCCGCGATCCGCGCGGCCCGCGACTACATCGGCCAGTTCCTTGGGCCCGCGAGCCACGGCCATATCCCGTGGGGAGTCCTCGTCACCGTCTCCGAGGGGGTTGCGGCGTACGGTGAGTGGCCACTCTCAGGCGGCGGCGGCTCGCCGACCTTCCAGGAATCAGCGCTTGTACGGATCCGCCGGCGCTGGCACGACCACGGCCCCCTGTCGGCGCTCGAGAACGCGATCGAGATCATCCACGCCTACAATCGCCGTCCGGCCCGCCGCAGACACGCCGCATAGCCATCCTGCCGGGCTTGGCCTCGGTTTGGGTTTGGGCCGACGAACACCGCCCGTAGGCCCAAACCTCCCGGTATCCACGGGTATCCGCCGGTATCTCAGCGGATGGCGCGGGCCTTGGACACCACCAAAGACAGCCCAAAATGCCAGCAAACACGGGCCTTTTGCTAGGCTCCGCATGACGAACCAGGTTGGTCGCCCCACGACTGAAAATCGCGGTGTCGGCGGTTCAAGTCCGCCTCTCGCCATCACACGACCCGGGTTGCCACCTCGGGAGCAAGCCGCCCATTCATCGCGCGGACCAAATCAATTGGGGGGTACCAGACCACCGCGCGCGACAATAGAGAGTGCGCGATAACAGCCCGTCCTCCGCCTCGCCATACGACGCCGGCTCGAGCATCCCCAGACTTGACCCGCGCGACATCGCACTGATCGCGGAGCGAGTCGCCGAGCTTCTGTCGCAGGATGGCGGCACGACCCGCCCGGTGCGCCTAGTCGATGCGGCTGCCGTCGCGGAGAAGCTCGGCGTCGATCGCGATTGGGTGTACGCGCACGCCCGGGAACTCGGGGGCGTCCGCCTGGGCGGCGCCCGCGGCCGGCTGCGCTTCGACCTCGAGCGGGTCGAGCGGGCGCTGCAATGCCGCGACGAGCACGAGGTCAAGCGGACCCCGACGCGGCGACGCCCGCGCGGCGGAGCGCAGCTCTTCAGCGTCGAGCTGCTGCCATGCCGCGAGGTATCATCACCCGCTCAAGCAAGAAGCGGCCGGGCGACGCGCCAACGCCCCCGGCCCTGACACCGGGAGGTACCCCGATGCACCACAAGCCTAGTAATCAGTCCCTCCACAGGGATACCGGCTCCAGGCGCCCGTCGTGAGGTTTCGCGACTACGCCGCCGCTTGGACATCCCGGCGGAGCGCGCGCGCGAGCACGCTAGCCGAGTACAGTCGCCGCGTGAGCCAGATCCTTCCCGGCCGCACGGTGAGTGACATGACGCGCCTCACAAACCGCGCGAGAGGATGGCGAGCGCATGGCTAGGCCCTCCACCGGCAGCATCACCCCGGAACCCCAAGCCGACGGGACGATCACGTTCCGTCTGCGGTTCCCCGCCGGCGGCGTTCGCGAAACGGTGCTGCTGCACGAACGCCGCGCGTGCGACTGCGGCTGTCGCGGCGGATGGACCCAACGGACCGCCGAGACGGAGCTGCGGAACATCATTGCGAAGGTCGCGGCCGGTGTATGGGAGCGTCCGCGGCGCTCCGCGCCTGTCCCCGTGAAGCGGATGCCAACCTTCCACGAGTACGCCTCATACTGGCTGCAAGCGCACAAGGACGGGGTACTGGGCGAGAAGCCGCTCGGCAAAGCCAGCTACAAGGACTACCGCTGGCGGCTCAGCCATCTGCTGCCGTTCTTCGGGCCCTTCTTGTTGGATGAGATCGACAGCGACCTGTGCCTGGAGTTCAAGGCGCACAAGCTCAAAGAGGGCAAGGAGATCGCCGAGGCGATCTCCGCCGGAGCGGACCTGCGCGACGAGCGCAACCGCAAAATCAAGCCGATCGGGCCGTCCTCGCTGAAGCGCTTCCTCGACACGCTGCGCACGATCCTCGACGAGGCGATCGAGGACAAGTACATCCTCGCCAATCCGGCGCACGGACGCCGACTGAAGGTGAAGGTCCCGAAGCCCAAGCGCACGTTCCTCGAGCGCGACGAGTTGATCGCCTGCGAAGACGCGGCGCTCAGCCAGGACCCGTCTCTGGCCGACTACCACCGCGCCTACCGTGAAGCCCCGCCGGGCTCCTCGGAGGCGGCCGTCGCGCTCGCCCTCTCAGAGGGGCTACGCCAGCCGCAGGTCGCCGCACATGTCGGGCTCTGCAAAGCGACGGTCGGCTTTCACTGCAAGAAGTTCGGTCGCTCGGCCGGGGTCTATGTCGGGCGCCGTGCGATGGTGTGCACCCTCGGACGCGCGGGAGTCAGGGCCAGCGAGCTGTGCGACATCAAGATCGGCCAGCTCGTCCTGCACGGCGTGGAAGGGTCGCGCTTCGACATCCCCGACGCGAAGACCGAGACCGGGATCAGGAAGGTCGAGATGACCGACGATCTCGTCGAGGTCATCATCGAGCACATCGACCGGCTGCGCCGCGTCGGCTTTGACACCGGGCCCGAGGCCCCCCTGTTCCCGAACGCTCGTGGCGGTCGGATGTGCCGCCAGCGGGTCGGAGAGATCGTCGCCGACGCGGCGAAGCTCGCTGATGAACGGATGCGCGCCCGCGGCCTGCCGCCGCTGCCGCACGTGACCCCGCACACCCTGCGCCGGACCTACATCTCGATCGCGCTGCTGGCGAACAAATTCGACATCAAGTGGGTGATGGATCAGGTCGGGCACGCCGACTCGACGATGACCCTGGACGTCTACGCGAAGCTGCAGAGACGGGTCAATCGCGTGCACGGCGCCGAGTTCGACAGGCTGATGCGCGAGGCGCGCACGCACCTGTATCGCAACGGCAACGCGACCTCCGAGGAGTCCGAGGAGCGGAATCCAGGGGGGGTTTTGGACGGAGTTTTGGACGGACCGCCCAAAAAGGCCCCTCGCAAGCGCAAGAGGAGCCGCGGCGACACCCACGAAAACAGCTCATTTGCAGGGAAGACTCGTCGCGGGGAACCGCCGTTCGGATATGGCAGAACACAATTTTCAGTCGTGTGCTCTACCAACTGAGCTATCTCGCCG
>CALAQT010000226.1 GCA_937888775.1 uncultured Actinomycetes bacterium
ACCCAGCCGAGCCGCTGACAGCCGCCGGCTTACCGCATCGTTACGCGGAAAATGGGGCTAGCAATAGAACCCTTGGGGTTGTTGACTGCCCTCCGGACGACTACCTTGATCGCCTCATTGGCCGCCCCGCCTCACCAACAGTTCGCCCGCCCCGACGCTCTTGCATTCATAAGTGCTCGCCCACATCGCCTATGTTGGCGCGGCCGGAGAGCCGTCCGAGTGCCGCACAACGTGCAGCACTTTAAGCAGCACTTCGTGCAGCACCAGATGGGTGCCGCGAGCGCAGAGATGCTCTCGCTCCTGACGCTGACGACCACTGGCCGGCGTAGACTCGGCTCCCGACGATGCGGCCGTCGCGAGCCATGCTCGCAGACGGCGAACACGCACCCGACCTGAGGAAGGCTTCCATGGAGAAGCGGGCGCGCGGAGAGATCCGGATGCACGAGCGTAGGGACGGCCAGGTCACCTACAGCCTCCGCGTGAGGGCCTACGGGCGGCGCGAGACGCTGACCCTCGGCACGACACGGACGGCTGGACGCCGCGCAAGGCCGAGCGCATGCTCGAGAGGGTGCTCGCGGAGATCGAGGTCGGTGTCTGGAAGCCACCGACCGCAAAGGGCCTCGGCGACGCCGACCAGACGTTCCACGAGTTCGCATCGCGCTCGTGGACGGCGCGCCGGGCCGAGCTGCGCCCGACGACGCAGGCCGACTACGAGTGGCGCCTTCGCAAGCACCTGCTGCCGTTCTTCGCCGATTTCCGCGTGCCTGAGATCACCGTCGCTCTAGTCGACGAGTACCGCAACGAGAAGGTGGCGGAACGCGAACGAATCCGCGCGGTCGCTGCAGCGGGGGAGCCGTTGTGCGATTGGCGAGGGCAGCGCCGCGCTCAGCAACGAGTCGATCAACAACGCTCGTGCTCCTGGCGAACATCCTCGACGCGGCGGTCGAGTATGAGCTGCTCCCCAGCAACCCGGCGCGCGGAAAACGCCGGCGGCTCAAAGCCGCGCGGCCGACGCGACGGTTTCTCGAAGCCGACGAGCTCGCTGAGTTGCTCGCGGCAGCTGCGGAGCTCGACAGTGCTGCGCGTAGCGATCGGAGGATCGGAAGGCAGCCGATGATCGCAGTGATGGCGAAATCCGGGCTCCGGGTGAGCGAGGTGTGCCAGCTGCGCTGGCGTTCGGTCGACGTCCACCACCAGCGGCTCGTGGTCGAGCAGTCGAAGACGGACGCCGGTGTCCGGGAGGTCGACCTCAGCCTCGACCTGGGTCGACGAGCTGCTGAGCTGGCGGGCGCAGTCCACGCCGGACGGCGTCGACGCGTTCGTATTCCCCACCGCCGCCGGCCGCTCGCGGGACAAGGACAGCGTTCGCGAGCGGGTCCTCGCGCCGGTCGTCAGGCGGCTGCACGAGATCAGAGCCGCCCGCGGTCTTCCGCCGCTGCCGAAGATCACGCCGCACGCGCTGCGGCGGACGTACATCAACCCGATGCTCGAGTCCGGCGCCCCGCTCCCGTACGTGATGGACCAGGCCGGCCACCTCGACTCCAAGTCGACGCTTGAGATCTACGCTCAGGTCCAGAAGCGGGTCAGCCGCAAGAAGGTGCACCTGGCCTTCGACGAGCTGCTCGCGAGCGCCGGCGCACGACCGGCTGCTGGGGGGTCCCGCGGACCTCAGAAGTCCGTCCTGAGACGCCGCCCGTGCGCCGTGCGGGTCCCTAGATCCATGTTTCCCCATTTGCGAGGTCCTCATCGCTCGGGTACTCGGCGAGCTTGGCCTCGAGCGCCGCGACGAGCTGGCCGATCGCGGCCTTCGTCCGGGGCACGTTGGCGGACACGAACACCATCCCCGCGTGGCTCTCGCCTCCGGCAGCGACCAGCTCGGCGTGCAGGGGACGGAAGTCAGGGACATTGTTGGTCACGATCGCCCGCCGCTCTGCTCGCGCGAGCGAGACCACATGGGGATCGCTTGCCGCGTGCCACTCTGGATGCTCCTTGATGGCGACTGCGTCGTGTCCGCGAGACCGCAGAGCGGCCGCGATCGCGGGAGAGAGCATCTCGTCGAGCAGCAGCTTCAACGTTGGAGCGCGGCCTGCCCAGCAAGCCAGGCCGCGTGTGCGGACTCGCTCTCGCGGGCATTGAGCTCGATCCACTCGTCGATGTCGCTCGGGTAGGCGCCGTAGTAGGCGACGGCGGCCTGAATCAGACCCAGCGGGATCTCCAGGTAGTCGGCCGCGGCCCGCTCGTCGCCGTCGTTGTCGCGCACGACCGCGATCGTCTCCCAGACATCGAGCCCGGTGGCCTGGAGGCGGGCGCGTCGTCCGGCCGGCCCGTCGGCGAAACGGATCAGCGGGTGCTCGTCGGTACGAAGCCCTTCCTCGACGTAGCGTTGCGCGAGGGTCCGCGGCGGGACGCTCCGGCTGCGCGCGCGGGCGCCGAGCCGTTCGACAGTCGCGTCAGGCAAACGAAGGCTGAGGGGCTGCGTCATGTAGCTCAGGGTAGCACGGCGCGCTACAGGCGGGGCCGACACTCGGCAGCCGGACGTCCCAAAGTGCGTCGCTGGGCCACGCTCTGGGCCGCGCTACCTCTCTGGCCCACTCCAGAGCTCGGTTCATCCGATCACGCAAACACAAAAGCCCCGCAAAAGCGAGCGTGCCGGTTTCCGCGCAAAGTGGACCGTCGCGATCCTGAGCGACGGACCATCGCCCGACAAGATCCAGGACTTTCGCTAGGGACTCTGGGATGCCTGTTCGGTGCCACTGCCCGTTGTCCCGCCCAACCAGCTCGGGCTTCGGTCGAGGGTTAAGGCGCTGGGCTGGGCGCGAGCGCATCGGAGCTGGCGTCAGGGTTTTCAGAGGCTTGAGCTCCGGATCGGCTACCGCTGCGCGCGGACGATCGTGAACGTGATCCGGATCGTGCGCGAGCGGCGGCCCGCGTGGTCGGTTGCGTAGATGAACGCCGTGTAGCGGCCGGCCGCGTGCTGGCGGAGCGACAGCTCGAACGCCTTCCGGCCCGCTCGAGCGTGGAAGTGGAGCCGCACGAGAGTCATCCGCACAGCGCAGGACTTGCCTCTGTGCACCTTTGATGAGCAGCGGTGACCCACCACGTGGCCGTGGCGCAGCTCGGTGATGGCGACAGTGAGCGTCGCGGCCTCGCTCAGGGTCAGTCGCAGCGTGGCGGCGCGCGTGGCCGTGAAGCGGCGTGGAGAGATCGAGGCGTGGGAGATGACAGGGGAGTGCGGACCGCCGCCGGACGAGCCGCCGCCCCCGCCGCTCCCTGTCCCGCTCGTGACGGACTCGGCAAGCACAGCCGAGGCCGACGCGGCGTAGAAGGCATCTCCGGAGTAGGACGCGGCGAGGTTGTGCGCCCCTGCCCGCGCGAACGCCGTGTGGCAGACGGCCTGGCCGGCCGTCGCGGCCGACACGGCAATGCCGGAGCAGCCCAAGATCGGCGCGCCGCCATCGGTGAATGTGACGGTAGCGCCATCAGGCGTCGGGGCGACTGCCGCAGTCAACGACACGACAGTCCCCGCGGGAACCGAGTTGGCTGACGAGACCAGTGTCGTGGTCGTCGGAGCCGAGGCCGGCGGCTGGGCAATTGTGTACGCAGTCACCTGGTCGCCGCTCGCGACGAACAGCCTCCCGCCGCCGGCGCTCGGGCTGGCGAAGTGGTTGACGTTGGACCCGTTCTCCGGGATCGGGAAGTGGCTTCTCGTCGTGCCGGAGGTCGGATCGAGCCCGTAGAGGGTGCCGCTCGAGTAATTCGTCACCCACACGAGCCCCGCGGCGATCATCGGTGGTCCTGTTGCGCTCGAGGGCGCCGAGAAGCCGGCCTTGGGCGCGAGCGACGGTGGCGATCCCGAGCCGAGCGACAGCGCCCTCAGGCCACCGGCGCACGCGGCGTAGATGGTCGAGCTCGCGGGGTCATATACCGACCCGCCGAAGCTCCCGCCCGAGCAGAACCCGGACGCCTCGGCGGCCGCCGAGCTGACGTGCCCGAGGCCAGCGCCGTTCAGCAGGTAGCCATTGCCGTCCTTGCCGGACTGAAACAGGAAGCCGCCGGGCAGCAGGCTCGGCATGCTCGAGCCGAGATCGGCGTCGGAGGAGTCCAGCGACTGCCAATTGGGTGGCGCCCACCAGTCCAGTGGGGAGGCTGAAGCGTTCAGCTTCACCACCGAGTCGCCGTACTCGGGGTCGGAGCTCGAGTTGCCGTTGCCGTTCCCGGTGGCGACGAACACATTGCCGGCGGCGTCGACGGCGGGAGCGTTGCCCGCGGCCCAGATCGCGCCTTCGGTGTGGCTGGCATCGACCTGGAAGGAGCTGAGCCCGGTCGTGCCGTCGATCGGAGCCGACACGAGCCAGCCCCAGTACGTGCTGCAGTCGCCGGCGTTGCCGCCGTAGCCGATCAGGATCCGCCCGCCGTCGAGCGCAAGTCCCGCGCGCTGGAGCTGGTTCACCGCGGCGCCGCCGCTCGGGTAGAGCGGGTCAGCCATGATCGGGAAGCCCGCGACCGGCTGCCCCGAGCTCAGGTCGACCGCGAACAGCTCGTGATGGACGGCCCCTGAGGCCGAGACCGCGCCGACGACATAGATGCGATCAGTGGCGGGGTCGATGACCGGTGTGCTCGTGACGCCGATCGAAGGGGAGATGTCGCCGCACGGTGCCACCGACGAGGGCTCCGGCGTCGCGAGGTGCTCCGACCACACCACCGCACCGGTCGCCGCGTCGAGCTTGTAGACGGAGTCGTTCTCGGTCGCAACGTACACGTACGAGCCGTAAACGAGCGGCTGCCCGTACACCTCACCATCGAGCGCGGTTGTCTGCCACGCCTGCGATGGCGTCACCGGGCTCGTGCTGTCAGGGTCCATCCCGCTGCGGGCCGCGTCGTGACGGTACGTCGTCCACGCCGGGATCGCGGCGGCCGCGGACGCCCCGAGAACCGCCTGAACCGTCAGCGCCACAGCCATGACGAGGGACAGGAGGAATCGCCGGCGCATGAGCGCCACCAGACTATCCGTCCGCCGAGCAGCTCCCGCACGGTTGCCGCGACGGTCGCGGCACCGATGCCGAGCGGTGCCAGCGCCTCGGGGCCCCGCGCCGAAACGCCGAGCCGCTCCATCGAGATGCTCCGTTCGAAGCAGCACTCCCACCCTGCAGCGATCCTAGCCAGAAGCAGTCGGCTGCTAGCACCGGAACGACAGCCCCAGCGCCGTCGACGAGACTTCCGCAACTGCTGCGAAGAACCAGCCTCGCGGACGGAGACGGGGCAGCACGACGTTCCCGCCTAGCTCACAGCCGGGCTCTTAGCCCGACGAAACGCGGAAGTTCTGGATCCAGACGAACGGAGGCCTCTTGAGCGAGGTCGACAGCGTCCTGCAAATCGCCAGATCCGGGCATCTCACAGGCCTTAGTCGCGTGGTCGTGGACCGACTCACATGATTCGGCCCTCGGCCACTCGTCTCGTGGCAAAGCAGTCGTCCCGCCGGGGCGGGTCTGACGACTGCCGCTGGGCGAATCCGATAGCGCGCCGCGGCTCGCGCAGAGCCCGACCAGGACGATCGCAATGTCGCCTCTGTCGTGAGCGCCGAGCTGCCCGCGCGCCTGGATCCCGTTGATAGGAAGCGTCCGGCGCGAAGCTGCCGGAATGGCGAAAGCGAGCGTCGGCCTCTTCGTCTCTGGCGCTCCGATCCGTGGCACAGGGTGCGACGCCGGGGCGGCGCGCGATGACCCCTGGCGGGCGGAAGCGGGTCTCCGGCTGTTCCCGGCGTTTGCTAGCTGTCAGCGGTCGTCGCCGATCGTCAGCAAGCGCTCGCGCTTCTCCGGGTGCGGCTCTAATGGAGTGACCTGGGACATATCCGCTGAGCGTCACAAAAGCC
>CALAQT010000227.1 GCA_937888775.1 uncultured Actinomycetes bacterium
CCCAACCTTGACAAACATCACAGCGCTTGACAACCCCGAACAGGACAAGTAAGCAGTCGTGGCCAGAATCCCATGATCTGCTTGCAAACACCCGCGCAAGGGCGATCTCGGCTAGCACCCGAAACTGCTTGCTCGAGCCGCCGATCTGGCAAGCGTGCGAATAGCCCGACCAAGTGCGAATCTTCAACGAACACGTGATGTGCGACGCGAAGGCTTCGATCGTGCCGCTGCGAGCGCGGGGCGGACAGGGCGTCCGCCGGTCGATCCTTCCAGCGGACCTCGCGCGTACGTCGGCACCCTCCTCGGCCAGTGGCAAGCCTTCGTAATCCCGCGACTGGCCCTCCGCAACACGTACAGCCGGCTTGGCGCACGAACGAGGCTACGGACACGCTCCAGATCGCATCGCATGCGAGGAGTCACGGTTCGGAGGTGCCGGATCGCTCCGAGGCGAGCTGGTCTGCCTGAGCGCGCTCGCGAGTCTGCCGTACCGTCGTCAGGAGCGTTTGCAGGAGTTCTGCGTCCTCTTCTTGGAGCCGGCTTCCGTTGACCGCGAGTACTCGCCGGTCAGCTAGCTCGATCGTGAACTGGGCTTGCTCGGGGGTTTGCGGGGCGGGCGCGCCGACGGCGTCTTCGATCTCCCAGCCGCGGTCGCTGGGCCGCAGCACGGCGATCGAGTCGAGATCGAAGATCGCTCGAAGCGCGGTTGTGGTTTCTGGCAGCCCCTCGGTGTCGGAGGCAAGGCGCTGCGCGAGCAGGCGGGCGAGACCAGCGGCCTCTGCGCGAGCTCGGGCGACCTGCACCCCTTGTCTGGTGAGAACGTCGACCAACACGCCGATAACGAGCGCGACGATGGCGAACACGGCCAGCGCCACGACGTCGACCAGCTGGTTGACCCGCAAGCTGTAGTAGGGCCGCGTGTAGAGGAAGTCGGCGAACAGGAACCCAGCCACGGTCGTCACCCCAGCCGGGCGCCAGCCGCCGGTCACGGCGACCAGCATGACCGCGAGCAGCATGCAGAACAGTTCCCCCGCGATCCCGAGCGAGGATCGCAGCGGCAGTAGCGCGAGCGCGAGCAACGCTGGCGCGAGCAGTGCGAGGATCCAGGCGGCGACCCTGCGGCGAACGGGTAGGCTGACGCGGCGGGCGGGCGGCGGCTGCCCGATACGGCTTGGCTCGGTCAGCTTCGAGGGCCGGCGGGCGGGGATCACATGCACCTCGATCGCGCCGGCGCTGCCGATCGCCTGGTTGATCACCGAGCCATGCCAGAACTCGTCCCGGCGCGAGCGGCGCGTCGCGCCCAACACCAGCTGATGAGCTTGCTCTGAGCGAACGAAGTCGAGCACCGCGGTCGCGACATCGACCGCGGCAACCTCGGCGTAGCGGCCGCCGAGCGCGAGCAGCAACCTTTGCTGACGCTCTAACCAGACCGGGGGACCGCCGACGTGCGCGCTGGGCGAGCGAACGTGCACGCCGATCAGCTCGGCACCGGATGCGGCGGCCAGTTGCGCGGCACGGCGGATCACGTGCTCGCCCTCCGCCTCGCCCGTCAGTGCCGCGACGACACGATTGGGCGGTGGCCCTGAGCGAAGGGGCAGTGCCGGACGGATAGCGGCCGCCTCGACCCGTTCGCGTCCCTCGAGCCAGCCAACCGCCAGCTCCCGCAGCGCGACCAGGTGCTCGCCGGAAAAGTAACCCGCGAGAGCTGCCCTTTCCTCGCCGTGCGCGAACACGGCACCCTCGGCGATCCGCTTGCGCAGTACCTTCGGTTCTACGTCGAGGAGATCGATGCGGTCAGCGCTGGCGACGAATGCGTCGGGGACGGTTTCGCGCTGCGCGAACCCTGTCAACGTCTCGACGGCGTCGTTGAGGCTCTCCAGGTGCTGAGCGTTGAGGTTCGTGACCACGTCGATCCCCGCGTCCAGCAGCTCCTCCACGTCTTGCCAGCGCTTCTCAAACCGGCAACCTGGAGCGTCGCTGTGCGCAAGCTCGTCAACCAGCACAACCGCCGGGCGCCGGCTCAGCAGCCCGTCGAGGTCCATCTCCTCAAGCGACACGCCGCGATAGGAAACCTGCCGGCGCGGCAGCACTTCCAGCCCGCCGAGCCGCGCGACCAGGTCGGGGCGATCATGCGTCTCGATCACTCCGATCAGGACATCGACACCATCCTCGGCCAGCCGCAACCCCTCCTCCAGCATCGCGAAGGTCTTGCCAACCCCGGGCGCCGCGCCGAAAAAGACGTGCAACCGGCCCCGCCGTGCTCGTGCGCCCACCGACGCGTCCTTTTCCGGCTCATCGCGGCGGGTCATTGTCGCTGGCTGCGTACTGTTGGTGGGCACCTCACGCGGGCGAGGCGACCAACTCTGCACCTGCATCCGCCTCGGCCTCCTTCCTTGCGCTCCGGGATACCACGAGCAGCGGACAACGAGCGCGCTCCGCGAGATACCTCGAAACGCTGCCGTTCACGAGCCGGCCGACATGGCCGTGGCTCCGCGAGCCGACAATCAGAAGATCGAGCTGCTCAGCGAACGCTGCAAGCTCCTCCTTAGGCTCACCGTAGGTGACCTCGCCCTCCGCATCCGGCAAACCGCCCAGTCGAGCAAGCTTCTCGGCCATCGCACGTTTCTCGGGATTCAGCCAGTTCAGAGGAATCGACTCGCCGTAAGGGATGGCCTGCAGCGAGGACACCGCCAGCACCTTGACCGCCGAACCGTGACGACCGGCCAGCTCCCGCGCGACCAGCAGACCCTGCTCACTCTCAAGCGACCCGTCATAGCCAACCCCGATCGTTGAGAGCCCGCCGGCGCGCGCCGCGTATCCCATCGGCGCGATCGCGACCGCGCACGGTGCGCCGCTCAGCGCCGCGAGCATGTCGCTGCCGCACAGCACCCGGCCGAGCGGCCCGCGCCGGCACGACCCGACCACCAGCAGATCGACCCTTTCAAGCTCCGCGAGACAATGCAAGCCACGACCCACCGAACGATCGCCGTACGCCACGACCGGCGCATCGAGCGAAGCGACATCGCGCTCGCGCGCCAGCAACGCGCCAGGCCGAACGGCCGGAGCTGAGCGTCGACGGTGCGCGCCGCCATACGGCAGACCTCCGGCGTACACGTGCGCAAGCGTGATCTCGGCACGAGGCGCAGCCAGCTGCCTGGCAAGGACAACCGCGTCATGCCCGCCCGCGTGACCATAGATGCCGACAAGAACCTTCATGAACATGACTTCTCGCTTCGGTCCGGGCGCGGCCGTACACTCATCAGATCCCCCCGCCATCCGGGGCCCCCCGCGCCTGTCCGCGGCTTTCTACCGATCACCCTTGGGGCCACCAGGCGCTCGATCGCCTCTCGCTCGCGCGGCTGGTCGCTCCGCCGGCGCTGCGTGATCGCCGCTGTCTGCCTGCCAGTCTCGACCAGCAGGTCGGCCGAGCACTCCAACAGCTCCGCGAAGCGATCGGGCGTCTGCTCGCGCTCGGAGATCGACGCTAGCGTCATCAGCGGCCGGCACGTCGCGGCGGTCATCGCTCGGTGCTGGTCGCGAGGCTGGTGAGATGGCGAAGCACTCGTCGCGCGGGGCGAGGTCCCCGGGAGGATCGAGGTCCAGACGCAGGACGTCTGGGTGTTGGCGGTCCTGCCCACGCGGGGCAGCCCAGCGAGAAGAACTGTGTCAGCCCCGCGGGCCTGGAAGTTGCTGCTGTGTCTTCACTGAAGAGCGACATCTTGGGCTCCGTTTCAAGGCGTTTTTCTACTCGCTCCAGTATCTCCCCGAGATGTGACGACGATGTGCCAATTCATCGCGTCGCCGTGAACCTTTTGTGAAGCATGCGAACACGTCGGTCACGCGTTGCCCCACGCAGACCACGATCCCCGTTCGACCGCGCGACAGCGAGAGCGTGACGATCTGTTCACTTCGCGGGACCGTCCGGGACTCCAGCCACGCCGGGTAACGCGCTCTTGACGGAATCTTGATGTCCCGTGGCGTCCTGCACGTGGGCTTCACGGCCCGGGATTCACGGTAATCGGCGGATCGCTCCACCCGGCGTCGGCACGCTGCGCACCGACACCCCCACGTTCGTCGTCTTCCTGATCGGGTTCGTCGTGATCTTCGCCGTGTTTACGTTCCTGTCCGCGCTCGTGCTGAAGCCGTTCGCGCAAGCCCTGAGCTCGCACATGTCTTGACGTACGACCACCGCGGCACTACCGGGCAATTCACGCGAGGTGATGGTGATGGCCGCGGGGTACGGCTCGGTCGCTGACTCGCCTGGATAAGAGCCGCCTTGACGGAATCTGTATGCCGGGCGCGTGGATCTCTACACCTCCTCGACGGCGGCGCGCGCATACTGTGCGTGATCACGATGCGCTTCTGAAGGGAGCACCATGTCCTTCGCCGCGCCATACCGAAAGGCGCTCGATCGCTACCGCCTTGACGCCGGTGGCCGCCCCGCATCGCGCGTGCCGGCGTTGCGCGCCCGCGCGCTCGCGACGGTTCGTCACGCCGCGCTGGATCGGCGGCTCGCGGATGGCGCCGACACCACGGGTCATCGTGAGCTGACCGCGCGTGCGTGGCAGATCACGCGCGCGAGCGCGTGTGAGCGCCTCGCGACCGCGCTCGACGCGATCCTGATCGGCGCCGAGCGGTCAGGGCCCGAGCGCGGCGCGAGCGTGCGCATCTGCCGCGAGGAGATCGAGGTCGCGCGCGGCGAGATCCGGCGCCTCGCCCAGCGCCTGCGCGACCCGCGTCCCGTGCGTGCGCGCGGGGTCGCGCTCGCGCGCCGGCTGCTGAGCGACGGCACCGGACCGCTCTACGTCGCCAGCGCGAACGACGAGCTGTACCGCCAGCTGCGCCGCGCAACCGTCGCGCTTGACTGACGCGGGGAGCACCATGCCGTCTCAGCACGATGCCGTCCCTTCTCGTCTGGCTGTGCGATGAGCCCTCCCACGGCCCTCGCTCTTCCCCCGGGCGCCGCGGCAGGCATCGCGTGCATCCGCACCGACGCTACGCAGGGCGGCTTCGATTTGGTGCGTCTGCGTTCGCAGGACGCTTTCGAAGCGACCTTCGCTCCGCAGGTGGGTATGACGTGCTGCTCGCTGCGGCACGGAGGCGTCGAGCTGATTGGCGAGCGCTTCGGCTTGGCGGCCTACGCTAGCTGCGGCATCACGATGGGAATGTCGTTGATGCACCCGTGGGCCAACCGGCTCTCAAGCTGGAAGTACACCGCGTGTGGAGCGACCGTCCGCCTGCAGGTCTCGCCGCTGCTGCACACCGATCGCTGGGGCCTGCCGGTCAACGGGGTGCAGTCGTGCGGCCATGCATGGGGTCGTGGAGGACAGTGGCGCAGCGGGCGAGTCCGCATGGCTTGACGCAACGCTGCACTGCGACAGTGACCCCCGACGGCTCGAGCTGTTCCCGTTCCCGCATCGGCTTTACCTGCGCGCCGAGGTGACCGGGTGTTCCTTGTGCATCTCCACTGAGATCGAGGCAACCGGCAGCGTGCCGGTCCCCGCCTGCCTTGGATATCGCGTCTACGTGCGGCGTGAGCCGCCACCAGGTGATGCCACGATCGTCCTGCCCGCGCGCCGGCGGGTCGTGACCGACGAGCGCCTGCTGCCGACGGGCGCGATCGAGCCGCTCGAGATGACCGCCTCCACGCTCGGCGTCGATGAACTCCGCGAGGTGTTCGTGCTCGGAGCCGACCGCTGTCTGACTGTCACATCGGGCGCACGACGACTGACGGTCGAGTCGCTCACCGGCTTTCCGCTCGCGCACGTGCGGACCGTCGTCAGTGAACCGCACGTCATGGTAGAGGCGCTGACGGCGGCGCCGGACGCACTGAGCCGCGACCTGTTCCCAGTGGCAACGTCCGGGCGACCGTACCGGGCGGCATTACGTCTGTCGGTCGAGGATCTCTCCTCCGACCGATCGCGACTCACCGCGTGATCGTCGACGCCACGAGCATTCCGCTCCACGTCGCCGCTCCCAGCTTCGTCCGTGGCCCATACCCAAGCGCTCAACACGCCAGAAACGTCCGCCGCCCTAACTCTTATGGAGAGACTTTTGTCAAGGGCTTAACGCCGGATGCCCGCGGCTGGGGCGGGCATCGTGTCGGTCGGGGGGCGGCGG
>CALAQT010000228.1 GCA_937888775.1 uncultured Actinomycetes bacterium
CGGAATAAGGCTGGTGTGAAGTTCGTCAGCTTTCTCCCGGCGGTCTCCGACGACGTCGCGAAGAGGCTACGTCGCACGATCAAGCGCTGGCGGCTGCACTTGTGGAGCGGGCGGAACCTCGCCGACCTCGCGCGAGAGATCAACTCGACCGTGCGGGGCTGGGTCGACTTCTATGGCCGCTTCTACCGGACGGAGCTGATCCAGACTCTCAAGCTCATCAACGACTACTTGGTGCGCTGGGCCATGCGGAAGTACAAACGGCTGCGCGGCCACCACCGACGAGCAAGGCGCTTCTTGGACAGCGTCGCAAGACGCGAGCCAGCGCTCTTTGCTCACTGGCAGGCAGGCTGCGGGGCTTCAGGCTGGGTGATGGGAGCCCGGTGAGCTGAGAGGTTCACGCCGGGATCTGAGAGAGCCGGGGGGTGAGATTCCCCCCGGCTACTCGCCTGAGCCAGGAGGCGTGGACGGGGGTGTGTACGACTGTCATGTTTGGCCACGTGCCTTGGAGGCGGTCGATCGAGCGTTTGCCGCGGTGCGCTGAGCCGTTGTCGATGATCAAAAAGACGCGCTGTGCGCGTCGGTAGGGGTGTTGGGACATGAACTGGTCGACGAGCTGGTCGAACGGCTCGATGCCGTCTTTGGAGGCGCAGCGGTCGAAGATCTTCGCGCGCCGTGCGTCCCAGGCCGCGAGGTAGCAGAGGGCGCCTTTGCGTTCGTACTCGTGCTCGACTTTCTGGCCCTCGCCGCGCCGGGCGGGACGGGTCCTAGCCTTCCGCTTGCGGGCTTGGATCGAGGGCTTCTCATCGGCGCAGACGACGTAATCCCCGGGATGTAGGCGCTCGCCTTGCCAGATGCCGGCGTATAGGTCGAGGATCGGCCCGGCGCGTTGTGCGAACAGCGGGTCGCGCGGGAAGATCCAGGAGCGGTGCTGCCACGGCTTGATCGCGTCTTGGGACAGCCACCGCCACACCGTTACGCCCGAGATCTGCTTGTCGATCCCGCGTGTGATCGCCTCGCGCGCCAGCTCCGAAGAGGACCAGCGTGAGAGTGGCACGCCGCTGTCGACGGGCAGCTCGCAGGCCATCGCGATTACCTC
This sequence comes from uncultured Actinomycetes bacterium, assembly GCA_937888775.1. The sequence continues at coordinate 1,097 of CALAQT010000228.1, forward strand.
AGCGCGGACGTGGGGGGGGAAAAGTCGGAGGCCGGCCCCGCCGCGGCAGATCTTCCAAGCCGCTCAGGCGCGTCTCGAAGAACCGCTTACGCCACTGCGAGACGACCTCACGGCGACAGTTGCACCGTGCGGCGATCTGGTCGTTACGTAACCCTTGCGCGGCGAGAAGTACCATCTGGGCACGCACAACCTGCCAATACGGCAACGTATATGAGCGAGCCATCGACTCCAACACGCTGCGCTCGTCGTCACTGAGCTCGATCAGATATGGACTGTGCCTGGGCATCAAAGCTCCCACTTGAGCGGGATAGGATGCCACAGAACCTAGGCCCGTAGCCGGACGTCTAATACGTGCTGATATTTACGAGATCGACCACTAAGCAGGCTGCTGCCTCGACCGACACGCGACGCTATGGCGGGCCCCCGGCCCGGCTCCCTCGAGGTAGCGTGAACCGACACCTTCCACGAAGCGGCTCGGGAAAGTTCTCGATCCGTGCCCACAACAAGTCTCCCCTGTCAGTCGTGGCCGATCGCGGCCTATCAGAGACGAGCAAAACGGGGTACACGGCCCTGACGCTCAGCCAGAAACCGGATCGCGCCATACGACCGGCGGTCAGGTCGGGCCTACTGCGCGGTGTCTGAAGCCGCCGGCCTGAGCCCTGCGGCGACGGCATCGCGAACAGCGACGAGCGCCGAAGCCGGTCTCATCATCACTACGAGTTCGGCGACTCGCCCCTCGTCGTCGTAGCGAAGCAGGTCGACACCCTCGACCTCTCGCTCACCCACGCGGCTGGTGAAACAAAGCACCTCGCGGTCGCCCTCCCGGACCTGCCATCGATAAGCGAGCGCGGGACCCAGCACGTTCCCGACCACTCGTAGCAACGCGCCGACGCTCTGGCGGCCTTGGTAGGGCGCGAACACGACCGGGCTGCGGAATTGCACATCTGGCGCGAGCGTCGCCTCGACCTGGCTGAAGTCCTTGCTCTCGACCGCAACGCGAAATGGGCTCCGACCGTCGCCGTCGGTCGGGATCGCAGACACGCGAAGATCATCCCGCATTGGCTTGCACCGGGTGTTGCGAACGCGGTCACGACATCGACGCCCTACGTGCTGGCACTTGTCTTCGGTCTCAGCTTCCTCCTGCTGACGACCGCGTTCCGGTCGATCGTCGTCGCGGCGGTCTCGATCCTGCTCAACCTGCTGTCCGTCGGAGCCGCGTAAGGTCTGCTGACGCTCGTCATCCTACGCGGCGTCGGCGCCAGTCTGTTTGGCTTCCAGCATGCCCACGCGATCGATGCGTGGTGCCGCTGTTCCTGTTCTCGGTCCGCCGACACCATGCCGCATAGCCCGCCATCCGCCCCAGGAGAAAACTATGAATGACCCGTATCCAGTGCAGTTCTCGGTCGACTACCCCGACCGAGACCTGAACCATCTTACAACCGCGTTCCGAATCTTCACCGTGATCCCAATCGCGATCGTGCTCGAAACGATTGGCGGATTCAGCGCGAGCCTTGGCTCAGGGACCGGGAGCGCCCGGACAATCGCGATCGGCGGAACAGGGCTGCTGATCGTGCCGACCGCGCTGATGATCGTATTCCGCCAGAAGTATCCGCGCTGGTGGTTTGACTGGAACCTGCAGCTGCTGCGGTTCGCCAACCGAGTCGGCGTGTACCTCGCGCTGATGGACGACGGCTACCCGTCGACGGACGAGCAGCAGTCGGTGCACCTCGACTTCCCATATCCTGACGCCCAAGAGGGACTAAACCGGTGGCTGCCGCTCGTGAAGTGGCTGCTGGCGATCCCTCACTACATTGCTTTGATTCTTCTCTACATCGGGGCCGTGGTGGTCGTGATCTGTGCGTGGTTCGCGATCCTGTTCACGGGCCGCTACCCGCGCGGAATGTTCGAGTACACCGAGGGTGTGATCCGCTGGCACAACCGCGTCCTCGGATACTCCTGGCTACTCGTTACCGACGAGTACCCACAGTTCAGTCTGCGCTAGCCACTAGCTCGTTGCTCCACGCTCCCCGCTGGCGACGCGTCCTCGATCGCGATGGCGGCCGCCATCGAGTGGCCGAAGACAATCGGGCGGCGGCGTCGATGCCTGTGAGCATACCGCTGACGTGGGCGGCCACCTGGTCCAGGTGTTCCCAACGGTCGAGCTCTAAGGACGCGGCCAGGGGATTGACCGCCGGAAGTTGCGGCATGCACATGATGTTGGCAGACCGTCGGGAGCGGGCCCGGGCCACGAGCGTGCTGCCCCCTTTGATGGCATCGACAACACCACTCGGCCTGGCGAAGCGGGAGTAGCGGTCACGGCGCCGGCACGCTTGCTCGGGCGGCGAGGGATTGGGGAGTCGTCGCGATCTTGGCGGACGGTGCTGCGGGACGAACCTGAGCGTCCTGCCAGCGCCTGACACCGACGCTCACAGCTGACGGGGTTCGTTCCGAGTCAGTAGAGACTGCGTTGTCGCCGACCACTTCCGCTCTGATCGCTCCGCGCTTGCCGACGAAACGTGTTGAAAGTGTTGTCTTGGGCTGGCGCGTGGACTAGTGTCGCAGGCGACATGGTGGGACCGGTTTCGCCGATTCGGCGAGCGCGCGGTTGGCTTGTCGCCTCGGCGGCTGTCGTCGCGATGGGATCGGCGGCTGCCCCGGCGAGGGCGCGCGACCCGGTGATCGCATACCTAAACGCATCGCGCCAGCTTCAGCTCTACGACTCCCAGACGAGCGCCGCTGTTTCGGCGCCTGCTATTACGGTCAAGAACGCCCAAAATGCGCTCGCTGTGTCATTCGACGGCAGGTACATCGCGTACATAGCCACGTCCGACGGGGATATACACCTCTTCGACCGGGTGGCGAACGCCGAGCTCCCGCTTCCCGGAATCAACATCTATACGTCGGGCGGGCAGTTTCCTGACGATCTCAGCGTCAGCGACACAGGGCTGGTCGCCTTTGACGACGGCGGCAACGGCGGTGTCGTCGTCTTCAACAGTGTTACGGGAAAGTTCGTTCTCACTGGCCTGTCCACTTCCGGCAATGCTGGCCCGCGAGACCCTGCCCTGAGCGGCGACGGCAAGTTCCTGGCTACGACCTGCATCACAGGGCCGGGCACCACCTGTCCAAACCCCAATCTCAACTCGACGCACTCGACGCTGTTCGTGCAGAATCTCGTGACTCAGACCGACACCGGCCTGCCCTTCATCGACCCAAACGCGGGCTCGGGCGGTACGGACGAGGAGCACCCCTGCATCGACGCAGACGGCGGCCTCGTCGGCGCTGACGCGGTCGACCCTAACACGGTCAACGCGCCGCCGAACTTTCAGAGCGACGTCTATGTCTTCGATCGCTCCCCCGGCTCTGCCCTGACCATCCCCGGGCTGAACACCCCGGGGAAGGACACGATCCACTGCGTGCTCAGCTTCGGCGGAGCCTACACCGGCGTCTCGGACGACAACGGGGTGGTGCGCGTCTACGACGTCGCGGCGGGGTCGCAGATCGCAGTGCCTTCAACGATCAACCCGCCCATCTGGTTCACGGCCCCGTTCGTCCCCCCGGACTCGCCCACGATCACGGCGCCCGCAAACGGCGCGCAGCTCACGCAGGGCCAAGTCGTCGACGCTAGCTACTCCTGCCAGGATCCTCTCGGCGGCATGGGAATCGCGAGCTGTGCCGGTCCGTTAGCATCTGGCAGCCCGGTCGAAACGAGCACCCCGGGGACCCACAGCTTCACCGTCACCGCGACGGACGTCAATGGTCTGTCGGCGGCCACGACCAGCACCTACACCGTCGTCAAGCCGCCGCCGCCCTTCAAGAGGGGCACGCCGCCGGTCGTCACGCAAGCCCACCAGACCCATCGCACCTGGCGTGAGAGCAATTCGCACAAGGACAGGGCGCCCGTCGGCACGGCGTTCTTCTTCACGCTCAACGAGCCCGCAAACATCCTGTTTGTATTCACGCAGCACATCAGGGGGCGCAAAGTCAACGGCAGGTGCGTGGCACAGACCGACAAGAACCGCCGCGCGCATCGATGCGGGATGACGGTGGCTAGGGGGATCCTCTCCTACCGTGGCCATATCGGTCAGAACAAGCTCTCCTTCACGGGAACCATCTCTCGCTCGAAGAAGCTCAAACCTGGCACCTATACGCTGACCATCACGGCGACGAATGCCACCGGGCAGCACTCCAAGCCACAGTCGCTCGGCCTCACGATTGTGAAGTAGCCGTCGCTACTCTCCGCCGTCGCCGCGACGGCCTGCGCCCAGCACTTGAGTTGGACGACAAGCGCGCATCTGTGACGATTCCCGCGGCGCCGTCGCTCGCGTAGGCGAACTGAGAGCGCAGAGTACGGATGGAAGATGATGCCCGGGTGAGGCGATCGACTTAGGACTCACGACTCTATGAGTCCTCGTGTTGTGCCGGTGTGATGGTGTAGTTCCA
>CALAQT010000229.1 GCA_937888775.1 uncultured Actinomycetes bacterium
CGAGGCGCCCAGATCCTATTCGCGCAAGGAACCGTAGACCACGCCGCTCGCACGCAGGAGCACAAGGGAGCTGCGCCGGCCGACCGGAGGAAAAGCACAAGTCGCGTCTCGCCCTCCAGGACCGGGCTGGGAGGCGGCAATCGCGCCGGACCGGAGCGCTCGGATCTGGGCGAACTCACAAGCCCGCCGCTGCCGAATGCTGGCGATATCCCGACGAGCGCTTTCTGGGAAAGCGCTCGTCCGGGCGTGTTCATCGCCGCGACGCCAGCGGTCCGGTCGGGTCCCGACGCTTGGAATTCGCGCAAAGCACGCGCCGGTGCTCTCGGCGCCCGGCGCATCTACCCGTGGCAAAGCATGCGCGTCGCTGGGAGCGCCGCCCGTGCTCGGTCATGGGCTATTCCGCAAGCGCGCTCGCTCCAGAGCACTCGAAATGGGGACGAGCGCAATGTCGCCAGCGATCGCCCGACTTGAGCGGCATAACGCCGGCCGCCATCGATAGGGCGAGTCCGACCGACGGTCTGCCCTACGCGACGTGCGTTCCCGCAATCCGCGCATTGGGGGACGGCCCGCTGTTGCGCCGAGAGGCTCGTCCACACCTCAAAGGAAGGTCCGCAACGTCCCCGCGATCGCAAGGGTGGCAAAGCGAGCGCCTCGCGCCCTCTAGCCGGACTACCGGAACGGAGCAATGTGGAGTCCGCTGAGTTCTCCCGGACAGCCCCCGATCTGGATGCCCAGACGCTAGCCCCCGGGCCAGGAGGGACTCTCGGTTCAGATTCTCATGCCCCGAGAAGGGAGCGTCCTCGCGAGATTCCGAAAAGGCGGGCTGTATCTGACATTGAGATCGTCTCGCGGGTAAGCGGTTGACATGGACGGGTCGACTGAGTGGGATGCGCCTAGAAGTGGTTGGCGAGCCACTCGTGGACGTCGCCGATCCTTTCGAGCACCAAGGTCAGGTGGCCGTCGGTGTCGTTGAGCTCTGACTCCGCGCCGGGGATGTGGTCGGCCAGCCATCGACCGTGTTGGAACGGCACGAACCGGTCCTGGTGCCCGTGCCACACCTTGACCGGTGCGCGGGTCGACTTCGGGTCAAATCCCCATGGCGAAAGCTCCGCTGCCCCGTCGTCCCACCACCCCTGGTCGCCTGGAGCCAGACCGGCTTGCTCGGCACGAAGCAACCACTCGGCGAACTCACCGGTCAACACGGCGGCGTCGGGCTCAGACAACAGACTCGCGAGAGCGTCCACGAGCTGCTCCGCCGTCGTCGCGAGAACATCGTCTCGATCTTGCACGCCCTTCTTTCGCGCCGCGCTGGGATCAGCGAAATAGAGCGTGATGTCGTCGATGTTGTCCTGACCCATGCCGGCAAAGAAATCCAATCCGGGGGCATCCCAGGGCGCAGCCGACGCAAGCAATGCTGTGGCCACTACGAGCTCGGGCAACATCGCCGCGCAGGCGAGGGCGCACGGACCGCCGCCTGACCAGCCCCATACCGCGATGCGGTCGACATCCAAGGCAGCAGCGATCGCCTCGACGTCGGCGGCGCAGTCAGCAACCGAATGCCCGGGATGCGGGCTGGACCCGCCATAACCTGGCCGGTCGTAGCTCACGAGCCGGATCCCTCGCGCCGCAGCATCCTCAAGCCACGGGCCAAACAACAAGCTGGATCCCGGCATCCCATGCATTGCCAGCACACAGCGCTCGTAGTCTCCGCCGGGGACCCGAACACGCAGCTCCCGGCCATCTCGAGCACGGACACTCCTTGTCTCAGCTTCGATCACCCCAACCATCCCCTCAAGCGCATGTCAGCCCCCGTGCTCAACCGAGCAAACCTACCACCCAACAGGCCTCCGACGGGCGAATCCATGCTCCCGCCCGCAGGCGGCAGGAGCCTCGTTCGCGCCGCTGAGCACACGCGGGCGGCGAAGTCCCTCATGGCAACGCCGGCACGCCTTGGAGGATCCGGGTCGACAGGCACCAGCGCAGCATCACGTCCGTCGACGAAGCGCCCCCAGCATCTGCCGCCTTTGCACACCCACAGCATGCGCGCGGCCACCCTTGAGGAGGGAAATCGCGGGGGTATTTCACATCAGCCTCCCGCCAAATCCAGGTCTTCCGCTGGGCGCCGCAGGCAGGAGTCCGCCGGCCCAAGTGATTGCGCGACCGCAATGTCGCCACTGCGATAGCCCGGCCCGCGCCGGCGCGAGGACAAAAGCAGTCGCGCCGAGCCCAGGCCGCACACGCTCGGATCTGGGCGAAAGCGATCGCAGGCCACCGCGCCGGACACGGCAGATCGGCACGACACCTCCGTCGCCAACTCGATCGTCCGCGACGTGGCGGCGGGAGGGCGAATGCGATCGTCCGCGGAGATCGCGCTTTCTGCGTTTGCGACCTCGTCGCGTCGGCAACGAGATGCCCGTCCGACAACGAATGCAGGTCTGCGTCAGCGGTAGCGAGCCGGGCCGAGGTGGCTGGTCGACGCCTATACCGGTCACGCCTGTGCCGCTGCCGACGGTAAGCGAACCGTGGTCGGGATCGCATGGACCTCGTGGCCGCTCTCCGCAGACTGCAGCAGTCTGGTGTCCTCGCGCCAAACGACCGGAATAGCGGCAGAGCAGGCGCCTCGCCCGGGCGCCTGGCTGGTCGTCGCGTCCGGTAGCGTTCTGGGCGCGGCGTCGTTGCACCGAGTTGGGCTGACGCATCTTCGGGTGCGCTGCCTCTCCGGGGTTACCCCGGGGACAGTCAGTTACGTGGACCAGTGCATCGCGAGCCCCACCGTGCATCCTTCGGAGGCACTTCCGGGCACGCGCGACAGGAGTAGTCGGCGCGCGGCGCCGCGATCATTGTTCCCATGTATGACGCCGCTGAGCGCGCCGCGCTGGCCAACGAACTGACGGACGCGTTCATAGCCGCTCCGTGGAAGGTCGACCTGATCGCCGAGAGCGGCGCTGCGTGTCTAGACCGGTGGCCGAGTTGGATGAGTGCTTTGGCGATGTGTGTGGTTGCCGTTCACCGGACGCCGCCGATCGACCGTCGCGGTGAGCTGTTCCGGCTGATCGTGACCTTCCTCGACGAACGCCGCGCCCCAAACGGGGAAAGCGAACCGCCTCGTATTCTGCGGCTATTAGTCGGTCGGTCGCCCGGCTCGCCGGACACACGACCCCATTTGGAGCACGGATGGGCGATCACCGACATCGCATCGGTCCCCGAGCTTGCTGAGCGGCTGGAGTTGAGCGACGGCCAGCTCGCATGGCTCGCAGATGTGCGCAGCCTGGAGCGCACCGTTAGCAAAGAGCAGCTTCGCAACTACCGCTACCGCGCCCTCCCGAGGCAGGGAGGTGTACCCAGGGTGATCGAGGCGCCGAAGGCGCGGCTGAAAGAGATCCAGCGGTGGGTTCTCCGTCAGATCCTCGATCAGATCCCGCCCCACGAGGCCGCGCACGGCTTCACTCGCGGCCGCTCGGCTGTCACCCACGCACAACTGCACACCGGGCAAGCCGCCGTACTGCGACTCGATCTCAAGGAGTTCTTCGCCTCTGTCCCCGCGGGACGCGTTTACGGCATCTTGCGAACGCTTGGCTATTCCCCGCCGGTTTGCCACGTTCTCACAGGCCTGACAACGAACACAGTCCCGGAATCGGTGTGGCAGGTCATCGCGAGCGCCACCCCGCAGAGCGCCTTCCAGGCGCGGTTCTGGTTGGGCCGGCAGCTGGCGACACCGCATCTCCCGCAGGGCGCGCCGACCTCGCCGGCGCTGGCCAACCTCGCAGCGTTCAGACTCGATCGGCGTCTCACCGGCCTCGCGCTGGCGTCAGGACTCCGCTACTCACGTTACGCTGATGACCTCACGTTCTCCGGGCCGGCACGGCTGCACCGCCGGCGCAACCAATTCGAGTCGATCGCCACCAGGATCATCCGCGCAGAGGGCTTCGCAGTCAACGAGGCCAAGTCCGCGACCCAAAGTGCCGGCGGCTGCCAAACGGTGTGCGGCGTGGTGGTAAACGTTCGTCCCAACATTCGCCGTACCGAATACGACCGGCTCAGAGCAATACTCCACAACGCGGCCGCTCTGGGTCCAGCTAGCCAAAACCACAACGGAGTCGCCGACTTCAAGGCCCACCTTCGCGGTCGGATCTCCTGGGTTGAATCGCTCAACCCCGCGCGCGGAGACAAGCTCCGCGAACTGCTCGCGGAGATCGACTGGCGCTGAGCCGACGGGCGGTCGAGGCAACAAGAGGATGCCCCATGAGCAGTCCGCGGCCGGAGGCACCGGGTGCCCGCTTCGCCGCTCATCCGGCCATCTGAGGCGAGGACACCAGACAGCTGCAATGTGCGAAAGGCGGTCACGGCACAAGACCCGCCTGTGCTGCCAGATCCGTGCTCGGCCTCGAGGGCGGCCCGTGGCCGCTTCCGGACAAAGGCAGCCGCGCGAGCGCCGGCGCCATGCGCATCGCGCGGGCAATCACGATCGTCCGGCACCGCGCCACGCGCACCCGATCGGGGCGATCGCCGCGTCGTCATTGCGCTCGCGCACCCGGGTGCCGTCTCAGGCGCAAGAGCGATCGCCAGCGTGATGCTCGGTTTCCGCGCGTAGAGGACCGCCGGCCCCCGCGCTGACAGGCGCGTCCGGGCTTCAAAGCGGGTCCGGGCCGCGACGATCGCTCGCGTGGCCGAGCACTCGTCCGGCGCTGGAGGGTGTCCGTGTAGACGGGTTCGACCTGGTGCGGCTGGCTTGTCTGGTCAGCCATTTACGGCAGGCTGCCCGGTGGAGTTCTTGCAGACTGGTGAGCGCGAAACGGGTCTCGGGCGCCTCGTCGACGATGTCGCGGAAGGTCGTGAGGGGCCGGCTCGTGTAGTAGACCGCCGACGACATCAGCCCGGCCCGGATGATTGATCTGCGCTGAGGAGGTCGGGCGCTGCCGTGTCGTCGAGGCATGGCGCCGTTTTGGTGTCTGGTCGGTCATAGAAGCGAGACGCGGCACACCCAGAGCTGCTGCGTGAACTCATCCCTCCGTCGCGGAGCTGGTAGACGTGAGCTGGCACTTCCTCTAGCGTTCCGGTAGGCGGAATGGTTGTGCCCGTTGAGCTGCATACCGAGCTTCGCGCTGAGATCGCCGCTTTACAGGCGGCGATTGATCGCGAGGCCGACGCCACGGACAGCTTGCTCCGCGGACATCTCTTGGGCGCTCGCGACGTGGAGCCAGGGTCGGGGCCAACGGAGCTCACCGAGCTCGACCGGCAACTCAGCGCTCTTCGGGCGCGTGTTGCTCGCGCTCTATGCCGAGACGAAGGTCGGCTCTCGTTGCGCGCGGAGCTGGCAACGCTGCTGTTTTTCGCCAAGACGCTGCGGGCTGATGCGGAGGCCTGCCGTGCTGCATTCGAGGAGGCACTACGAGGGATCGAGCGACAGGAGCAGGAGGCACGCGAGGAGCGGGAGCGATTGGCCGCCGAGCGCGGGGCGCTGGTGCGACGGCGAGACGCCCTTCAGGCCCAGATCGATCAGACAGCCGCGAGGATGGCGCGGGACACCGGCGGCGAGTCCCGCAGAACCGTGCCCGTGCTAACGCTCGCGGCGGGCGTTACGGTCTGCTCGTCGATCGTCATCTGCCCGCGGCGGAGGTTCCGCTCCGACGAGCGCTGGCTGGTCACGCTGAACGACACGCGTCACCACGTAGTGATCAGGCGCAGCTACGCATAGGCGTCAGAGGGCATCGGCCACTGCGGGTTGCGCCAGCCAACTAGCCCCGTGGTGGGCTTCTGCGGGACGCTGTCGATCACGACAGAGCCGCGCCCGCGAGGGCCGCTGCTGCGTGAACGCTGATTTAGCCCCGCGGGAGCCGCTGACGCCGTGAGCGGTATGTCGCCGATGCACTCGCGCGCTGGATACCGGCCGGACGACGAATGCGATCGTCCCGAGAGCCGTGGTTTCCGCGCAGAGCAGGGCGGCGACCAGCCCGGCCGGATGCGTGTGCCACGACCGAAGCAGTCTCCGAACAAGGGACGGTGTCCCGCTCGAGAATCCCTATGCGGGCCCGTGTAGTCGCCTGCTTGCTGCAGTTGGCGACCGTAGATC
>CALAQT010000230.1 GCA_937888775.1 uncultured Actinomycetes bacterium
CGACCACCGAGATCTACCCTCTTTCCCTACACGACGCTCTTCCGATCTGCTCGCTGCCGGCGCTCACGCGCCCGCGCCGCGCGGCGCCCTTGCAGATACTCGTGATCCATCGACACACGAGCGTATAGATTCCCGCGGCGGTGCTCGCCCACGTGCAACCGCAAAGCGTCATCGCCGACGGCGTGGCGCTGGCCGCGGTGTCGGCCGGGATCCCGAGCGCGCCGACGATCGTCTTCGTGCATGGCTACCCGGACACCAAGGAGATCTGGGACGAGGTCCTGACGCGGCTGGCCGACCGTTTTGAACTCATCGCCTACGACGTGCGCGGCGCCGGTGGCTCCAGCGCGCCGCGCGGCCCGGCCGCGTATGACCTGGTGCATCTCGCCGACGATTTCGCCGCGGTCTGCGACGCGCTCGCCCCGGGGCGCCCGGTGCATCTGGTCGGCCACGACTGGGGCGCGATCCAGGGCTGGGAGTTCGCCTGCTCGCCGAGGTTCGCGGGGCGCCTGGCCTCGTTCACAGCGATCGCCGGCCCCGCGCTGCACGACGCGGTCAGCGCGGGCGCCGGCCCGCTCTCACGGGCGAGGCTGCCGGTGGCTCTGGTGCGCCTGCGCCGCTCCTGGTACGTGCTCGCTCTGTGCGCACCGCTGGGTCCGACGATCGCCTGGCGGGTGCTGCTCGCCGGCGGCCGCTGGCGGGCGATGCTGGCGGCCGTGGAGCGGCTGCCCGTCGATGATGAGCACCCTTCGCCGACGGTCGCCGCCGACGGTCTGCACGGCGCCAACCTCTACCGTCGCAACATCCCGCGCCGGGTGCTGCGCCCCCGGCCGGTCGCGCCGGTTCACACGCCCGTCCAGCTGATCGTGCCGACCGGAGACCGATTCATCTCGGAGAGCTACTACGAGCGGGCCGAGCGCAGCGCGCCAGGGCTGCGCCGACGCGTGGTCTCAGGCTCGCACTGGGTGCCGCGATCCCAGCCAGACCTGGTGGCGGAGTGGGTGGCCGAGTTCGTGACCGAGACCACCTCGGGCCGGCGCTCAGACCTCCGTCCCTGGGTCCGCGGGGGCGGAGTCTCGCAACTGCCGGGGCGCCGGGCGCTCGTAACCGGGGCCGGGAGCGGAATCGGGCGCGCGACGGCGCTGGCGCTGGCGAACCGCGGCGCCCGCCTGCTGCTGGTCGACCGCGACGGCGAGGCGGCCGCGCGGGTGGCCGACTTGATCCCGGGGGCAACCACCTTTCAATGCGACGTCGGCGATGAGGCGGCGATGCACGCGCTGGCCGCCGAGGTGCTGGCCGAGCACGGCGTCGTGCAGATCGTCGTCAACAACGCCGGAATCGCCGTCGCAGGGCCGTTCCTGGATACCGACTTTGACCACTGGCGCCGGGTGCTGGACACCAATCTGCTCGGCGTCGTACATGGCAGCAAGCTGTTCGCGGCGGCGATGGTGGCCAATGGTTCCGGTGGCCAGATCGTCAATGTGTCCTCGGCGGCGGCGTTCGCCCCGAGCCGGGACCTGTCGGCCTATTCGGCCTCCAAGGCGGCCGTACTGGCCCTCAGCCAGAGCCTACGTGCCGAGTATGCGGGCCACGGAATCGGCGTGAGCGCGATCTGCCCGGGGTTCGTGGCCACCAACATCACCCGGGCCACGACCTACGCGGGCCGTCCGGAGAGCGAGCAGGAGCGTCTGCGCGAGCACGTGACGCGACTGTACGAGCGGCGCAACTTCGGCCCCGATCGGGTGGCCGATGCGATCGTCGCAGCGATCGCGGCCGACCGGCCGCTCGCCGTCGTGACCCCTGAGGCCAAAGTCATGCACGCACTGTCACGGTTGGCCCCGGGCGTGCTGCGGCGGCTGGCCCGGGTGCAGACGCCGGGGATCTGAAAGCTCGCGCCGCGGGAAGGAGTCCCGGGCGGCGGGGCGAACGCTGCACCATGCTGCTCAAACGCCGTCCACCGGGGATCGAGCCAGATCCCCCCAAGCCCAACCAGGGCCTCGAGCATCTCGAGCGCAACTGGATCGCCGTGCTGCGCTGGCTGAACGCCGGCGAGGTCGATTACATCGTCGTGGGACCCGTCGGCGAGGCGATCCGGGGCGACGTTGGGGCCAAGGGGCCGGTCGCGATCGTGCCGGCTCCCTACAGCCGCAACTTCGAACGCCTGGCGACCGGGCTGGTCGCCGAGCACGCGCGCCTGCGCGTGAGCGACGCGGCCCACCGACCCGGCGACCAAGACACCGCCGCGATCAAGCTGACCGCCGACAAGCTCGCGCGGGGACAGCGGTGGATGTTGCGCTTCGGCGTCTACGACCTGGACGTGCTGGGCGGCCGGCGGGTGGGGACCGATCGCAGCGCCCTGAGCAGCCCGCGTTATCAGGAGCTGCTCTACGAGGCCGCGCGTTTCGAGATCTCCGCCGGGTGCAGCGTCGAGGTCGCTTCGCCCACCGATCTGGAGCACTACGCGCACCTGCGCCGGGCCGGGTCCGCGCCGGAGATCAGGATCACCCGCACCGCCTCCGCGCACCCCGAAACCGCTTAGCAGCAAGTAGGTTTCGCGTTCCTAAAGCGCGCTGGGCGGCGCCGGTGGTGGGGTAGGCTGGATTGATGCCCAGACGCTCCCGGCTGGCCTTTCTCGGTGCCGGCATCGGGGTCACGCTGCTGATCGTGACCTGGTACGCCGCGTTTCACGTCGGCATCGTCGGGCGCGCCGACCAGTCGATCCTGGGCGGCTTCGCGGGCCTGCACCGGCCCCGCGTGGACGAAGTGACGAACTTCGTCGCGAACCTATGCGACCCCAGCCCCTACGTGTACTTCGCTGCGATCGTGGTCCTGATCGCGATCCTGCGCAGACGGCGACGAGTTGCCGCCACGGTGGGCCTGATCATCCTTGCAGCCAACGTGACCACCCAGCTGCTCAAGCCGCTGCTGGCCCAGCCTCGGGCCGATTCGCTGCTCGGACATACGACCGTCTCCGCCGGCTCCTGGCCCAGCGGCCATGCGACCGCGGCGATGTCGCTGGCGCTGTGCTGTGTGATCGTCGCCCCCGCCCGGCGCCGGCCCTACGTGGCCGCGCTCGGCGCCGCGTTTGCCGTGGCGGTGTCCTACTCGTTTCTGGAGCTCGAATGGCATTACCCCAGCGACGTGTTCGGCGGCTTCCTGGTCGCCGCGACGTGGACGCTACTCGGCGTGGCGGCGCTGTTCTATCTCGACGGCCGCCTGACCCAGCGCTCCAGCGTGGCGGCGAGCGCTGCCGATCAGGTCACCGAACCCCGGCGGATCCCGATCCGCGACGCGCTTGGCCCGCCCGCGGCGGTGCTGCTGGCGGCGATCGTGCTGGCCGGCCTGATCGTGCTGGCGCGGCCCCATGAGGTGTACGCGTATGCGCACGCCCACGAGGCGTTCATGGTCGGCGCCGCGGCGATCGCCGCGCTGGGGCTGGCGCTGGCCACCGGGGTGATGCTGGCGCTGAGGCGCTGAGGTCAGCGGTAGCGGCCGGGCTCCCAGAGGGGCTCATCGCCCCGGTTGGCTCCGCGAGCGCAGATGAACAGCAGGTCCGAGAGCCGGTTGAGGTAGCGGATCACCTCGGGGTTGACCTGGTCGCCGCACGCGACCGCCAGCCGCTCGGCGCGGCGGCAGACCGTCCGGCAGACGTGCAGGTGCGCGGCGGCCGGTGTACCCCCGGGGAGCACGAACGACTTCAGCGGGGCGAGCGTCGCGTTGACCTCGTCACAGCGATCCTCCAGCCACGTCGTCTGCTCGCCGAGCACGCGCAGCCGCTCGCGATCCGGATCCTCCGGCGCGGCGATATCGGCGCCCACGTCGAACAGATCGTTCTGGATCCGCTGCAGCCAGCCTGCGTACTGGTCAGACAGCCCCTCGATCGTCAGCGCGACCCCGAGCTGGGAATTGAGCTCATCGATGGTCCCGTACGCCTCGATCCTGGGGTGCGTCTTGGGCACCCGGCTCATGTCGCCCAGATGCGTCTCGCCGGAATCGCCGAGCCGGGTGTATATCCGGGTTAGGTTGACGGTCATCTCACAGCAGGAGTCTACGTACCCGCGATCATAGGTTTCCCGCCCGCGATACGATGCAACGCGTTCAAGGTCGGTGGTAATGGGAAGCCGGTTCAAGTCCGGCGCGGACCCGCCACTGTAATCGGGGACGCCGGTCGCATCTGACAGCCACTGCCGACGCCTAGTCGGCGGGAAGGCGCGACCGGTAGGCCCGTCAGCCAGGAGACCAACCTCCGACCGTCACGCCAGATAGCCCTCGTGGAAAGGGGTGGCCCTCATGCAGATCAGACGCATCATCGCTCTCAGCGGCACGACGCTCGCACTCGCGCTCACGCCGCTGCTCAGCACCACCGCGCTCGCCGCCGGTAACCAAGTGGGCGTGCGCGTCGAAGGAAAGTCACGCACGCTGCTGTCCAGCACCACCGTAGGCACTCCGTCGAGCCCGGGATCGTTCACGTTCGGCGGCACGCCGGCCGGCGCCTGTCCCAAGAGCAGCGCCGCCGGTGCCCTGGACGCCGCCACCGATCATCGCTGGGGTGGGACCTACGACACCTCCTTCAACGAGCTCGTACTGACGACGATCCTCGGCGAGAAGTGGACGTTGAGCTCTCCCTACTACTGGAGCATATGGGTCAACGATCACTACGCCTCGGCCGGCGTTTGCCAGCTGAAGCTGCACAAGGGAGACCAGCTCCTGTTCGCGGCCGTGCCTGACAAGGGTTTTGAATACCCGCTCGCAATTAAGGCGCCGAGCCACGCCACAGCGGGACGCCCGTTCGCGGTCAAGGTGGTCGACTACCCCAAGGGCAGTGCCAAGCCACTGGCCGGGGCACGGCTCTCCGGCTCCGGGATCAACGCGGTGACCAACCGCCGTGGGGTCGTGTCGGTCACGGCGCGGCACGCCGGGACGATCGTCCTGCACGCCGATCACCAGGGTTTCATCCGCGCCGCGACCGTTCGCGTGCGCGTCTCCGGCTGATCCGGTGTCCGGCCGAGGCGCATCCGCGCTCGCCACGCTCGCTGCTCTGCTCTGCGCAGCGAGCGTGGCCGGATGCGGCCTCGGTGCGGGCAGGGGGACCGGCCAGGTCAGCTTGACCGTGACCCACGGCTTCGGCGCCGAGCAGGTCGGCGTAATCGACGCCGCCCACCTCCCGGGCTCGGAGACGGTGATGAGGATGCTGGAGCGCCACTTCAACGTGTCGACCCGCTACGGCGGGGGGTTCGTGCAATCGATCAACGGCCTCCAGGGCAGTGGCTCACGCCAGGATTGGTTCTATTACGTCAACGGGGTCCAGGCTGCCCAGGGCGCCGCAACGACGGCTGTCCACCAGGGCGACCGGATCTGGTGGGACCTGCACGACTGGACGGCAACCAACTCGATCCCGGCCGTGGTGGGGTCCTTTCCTGAGCCGTTCAGGAACGGCGTCGGCGGCAAGCGACTGCCGACGACGCTGGAGTGCGCCAATAACCTGCAGACCGCCTGCAACCGAGTCACCGCCGAGCTGACGGCGGCTCATGTACCGGTGGCCAGCCAGCTGCTCGG
This sequence comes from uncultured Actinomycetes bacterium, assembly GCA_937888775.1. The sequence continues at coordinate 5,554 of CALAQT010000230.1, forward strand.
GACGGGCTCGGGGCCCGACACGCTCGGTGTGGTCGTCGGTACCTGGAAGGAGGTCAAGGCCGAAGTCGCCGGCGGCCTGATCGCGCACGGGCCGTCAGCGAGCGGTGTCTACGCGCGCTTTGCCGGCAGCGACGGCAACCAGTTGCAGCTGCTCAACGCCGACGGACAGGTGGCCAGGACGCTGGGCGCCGACTCGGGGCTGATTGCCGCCACCGCCGACAGCTCGTCGGAGCCGACCTGGCTGATCACCGGCACCGATCCGGCGGGGGTCGCCGCGGCCGCCGCCGCGCTGACGCCCAGCGCGCTGCACGACCACTTCGCGCTGGCGGTGCAGGGCGCCACCCGGCTGCCGGTGCCGCTCACGCCGCGGGCGCCATGATCTACCGTCGGCGCCCCAGCCCGCTGCACGCGGCCAGGGCCGCCGCGGGCTGCGCGTACTGCCTGGCGCTTGCCTGCGCGGCGCTGCTGATCTCAAACCCGGTGGCGCTGGGAGCGATCACGCTTGCCGCCGCCGGTGCAGCAATCGGGGCGGGCGTCTGGCGTGACCTGCGCCGGATCGCGCTGTGGTCGCTGCCGCTGGTGGTGGTAATCGCGCTGGTCAACGCGCTGGTGACCCGTGACGGTCTGACGGTGATCGTCCGGCTCGGCGACCTGCCCGTACTTGGCCAGACCGACATCACGCTCGAGGCGACCGTGTACGGCGCGATCCTCGGGCTGCGTGCTTTCGCGCTGGTTCTGTGCGGCGCCCTGTACACGACCGCCGTCGACCCCGACGAGGTGCTGAGGCTGTTCCGGCGCGTCTCGTTTCGCTCCGCGCTGACCGCGACGCTCGCCACGCGGATGGTGCCGGTGCTGATCAGGGATTCGCGGCGCCTGGCCGATGCCCAGCGCTGCCGCCCCGGTCCGCCGCCCAGTCGCCGGCAGCTGATGCGCGCCGCCACCGCCGGTGTGCTGGACCGAGCGCTCGACGTGGCCGCCGCGCTGGAGGTGCGCGGCTACGGTGCGGCTCGCC
>CALAQT010000231.1 GCA_937888775.1 uncultured Actinomycetes bacterium
GGACGCGCTGGACGCCGTCATTCTACGCCCGGCGACTGTCTACGGACCCGGTTCGGAGGATGTCATCGGCGAGATCGTGCGCGCGATCCAAGGCCGCCACATGCTCCTGATCGACCACGGTCGCGCGGTCGCCGGTCTATGCTACGTCGAGAACCTGATGGATGCCGCGGTCCTCGCACTCCGCGACGAAGCTGCGCCTGGTCACGCCTTCAATATCAGCGACGGTCTCGATGTCACCTGGAAGGAGTTCACCGATGGCCTGGCCGAGGGTCTAGGCTGCTCGAAGGTCCGGTGGAGCCTGCCTTATTGGATGGCCAACAGCGTCGGTTTCTCGCTCGAGCACGGCTACCGACTGTTGCGCAGGACCATCGGTCTGAACGCGCCGCCTCTGCTCTCGCGTCAAGCCGTGCAGGTCCTGGGCAAGAATCAGGATTTCAGCAATCGCAAAATACGAGAGATGCTCGGCTGGGAACCGCGCGTCGATTATGCGACCGGCCTCGAGGCGACCCTCGCTTGGCTGAGGACTGAGCACCTCAAGCCCACGTAACCCTGACGAGCTGACGTCAGATGAGATGCTGCTTGCCGCCATCAAGCGCGCCAAACGACAACTCAATCAGTTGTGTCTCCTGCGACGTCGGCGGGCGAGAGACGTGGTTCGCCGGCGTGGGTACGCGCGCGTACCGTGACGATCAGGTTGATGCGCCCGTAAGGGGGGTTCGAATCCGGGTCGGGCGGCGACGAGCCGTCTCGTGGTTCAGATAGCGTCCGGTAAGGGCGATTGATTGGCCGTTGGATGCAGGAGGCAGCCCGGAGCCTCTGGAGCCGGTGACCTGGCAGTTACTGACCGTGAACCCTCCCAGGGATGACGTTCCGGCGCAGGCGCCGCTTGGTTGCTGGGAGGTCACGGTAAATTGCTGGCCGTTGCTCAGGTCCCAGGTGCCGAGGAAGTTCGCGTTCGCGCCCAACGCCGAACCAGGTGCGCTCAACGCCGCCGCCGCCGTCCCGATGGCGACGAGCGAGATCGCCAGGCGCCAGCGTGCGTGTGTCCTGCGTATGAGCGTCGGTGGTGTCATGGGTGCGTAAACCCTACACGAGAAGAAGCTCTGCTGAAATCCGCGCGCCGGCGACTACGCGCTCAAGACGTACGCCGTGCCACCACCGAGCGTGTGAGGTGCATATATTCGGTCGGGTGGGATCTTAGGCGGCGATAGTGTACTCGTGGATGAGGCCGCCGAGCCGGTCGTGTCTGCGGATCGCGGCGGCTGGCGGGCTTGTCCTGGTCGGCGGCGGGTGCCGTGGTTCGGGAGGCGCGAGCGCGAGCGCACGGTGCGGCCTGTGGCGGTTGTAGTGGTCGACGAACTCGGCCAGCACGTGTTGTAGGTGTCGACAGCACCTCGAGGTCATCGGTGGATCATCGACAGCCTGGAGCGCTTCGTGACCGAGGACGGCCTGCGTCGCGCGCACCTCGCGCCGCCGGGTCGGGGGAGTCACTCGGGTTCAGCGCGGCGAGCGCGCTCTTTGCGTCTTCTGGTAGACGCCGAAGGAGCTGACGGCGGCAAAGCGGAGCGCCTTCGTCTGCGCTCGGGTGAGCAGCAACGGCTTGCGATAGGTCTTCGGGGCGGCCTTGCCGATGCGGTAGCGGATCGAGCCGGCCGTGACCTTGCCGGTCACGAGCAGCCGCACGAGGTAGCGCTTGCCGCGGCGGCTGATCCGGGCCACCGCGTGCGGCGCGCCGGATATCTTGACCGGCCGCAGCTTGCGCGAGCCTTTGACGACGGTGTTGCCGGCGAGCGTGATGGTGCCGCTGACCGGCCCGTAGTACACCGGCGCCCCGCCGCCGTTGTTTTCGATCGCGCGGACCCGCAGGGAGAGCTTCTGTCCCGAGAGCTGCAGCGTCACGGGTTCGCGATCGTTGGTGATGATCACCGTGCGCCCGCCGAGTTCGAGGAACTGGATCGCCCCCTTGGAGATTGCTTCCTGAACGCTCATGGCGCCATGGGCCGGGGTGCTGACGGCACTGGCCTTGCCGAAAGCGAGGATCTTGGTGTGAAAGAAGACGGTTTCATCGCCCCCGTAGCGGCAGTCTTCGTCCGGCCCGCCGATTTCACCGCCGCTGAGGACGAAGTCTTCGATTTTGCCCTTGAAGTTCGAGCTCCCCGGCTCCTTGGAGTGCCCGATGCCGCAGATGTAGTGGATTTTCACCGAACCGGATTCGTGCGCTGGGAAGGCTCCCTGGGTCTGGCTGCGCGCAGGCACGGTCGAGTCTCCAGAGGCGTAGGTCGCCGAGCCCCACTGTTCCGGTTCGAGTTCGTTGACGGCGACGGTCATCTTCACGATCGTGGGCAACCCGGTTCCGACGACGATCTGATAGTCGACTTCGCCCGGCTTGAAGCCGTCGAGCGAGGCGTGGCCCGCCTCGGCCTTGTCCAGCAGCGCCGCGTTGCCGCCGAGTGCCGTCACCCACGGACCAACCTGGCTGCCGCCCCCTTCGCTGCCCGGAACGCCTTTGGCACCGGAGACCTGCAGCCATGGGCCGAACGCCGCCGACGGGTACAGCCAGAACAGGCCCGTGTAGTTGCGCGCCGCCAGCTGAAGTTCTTTCGTGTCGAACAACAGGTGGTCCGGCGTTTCGGCCGCGAATTCGCCGCTGAGCCCGTTCATGAGCGAGATAATCGATTTCGGCGCCCCCCAGTAGGGGGTGCCGACGGTCAGCACGCGACTCACCTTGCCGCCGCCACTGTCGACGACGTACTGCTCGGTGACGAGGCCCCCCATCGAGTGCGCGACGATCACGACGTGCTTGGCGCCCGTCTGTTCGAGCGCTTCGTCGACGAGCTCTCCAAGGCCTTTCGAGGCGACCGGCACTCCGCGACGCCAATCGTAGGGGTAGGCATAGATGCCGTTCTTCGCAATCGATTTCAGATAGTCGTAAATGCCGCCGTAGAAGTCTGTGGGACCAACTGATTTCAGAAGTCCTTCTTCTCCCTTCGGCACGTACGCAGTTGCGCCGCAGGAGCCCGGCGGCCCATGATTTGTTTCACCATCGGCGTTCAGCTGCATCAGTGCGAAGTAGCCGCCCAGCCCTTTGATGCTGAGAAACAGTTCGCCCGTGTTGCAGAAGACCCGCGATCCGAGAATGCCCGGAACGAAGATGACCGGGCAGCCCGTCGGCTCTTTTCCTTTGACCAGCCGACCCGCGGCGGAGCAGTCCGTGTAGGTGAAGTCGGCCTTGACTTTTTCGCCGCCGGCGACGGGTTTGAAGGCGCAAGTCGCTTCGCTCGGGGTGCCGTCGCAGGCCTTGGCGCCCGCGGAGGTCTTGTGAACGTCCAGGGAGCCACCGTTGCGGTCTTTCGGTTCGCCGCTCACCTTGACCGTGTAGGTGCCCGGTTCGACTTCGAAGAAGTAAAAACCGCTCGCGGCGGTCGTCTGTTCGGCGGTGACTTCCTTTTCTTCGTCGGTCTTGCCCGTCAGCTTCACCGTCACGCCTTCGACGCCCTTTTCGTGCTCGTCCCTGACGTAGCCGGAGACGGTCCCTTCTTCGGGGCCTGAGACCTTCACGCCGGTATCGGTGCCGCTGGTTCCGTGGCTATCGGAGAGACTGCCCGACCACGACTTGCCATCCGGGGCGAACGTCAGCACCTCGTGGTAGGTGTAGGACCCTTCTTCGCCGTCCAGCGTCAGGACGCTGCCGGAGAGCGTGGCTTTGATGCAGCCGCACGGCGCCGTGACGACGCTCGAGCCCTTTGCCTGTTCGAACTTCACGCCGGGAGCGGGGAAGTCCGAGCCCGCGCACCAGCCCGCTTCGCAGTGGTAGTTGGCGTTCCAGGTGCCCGTGATGTTGAGCGCCGAGGCGGCCGCGGGAGCGGCGAGCGCGATCAGCGAACAGCAAAGAACCGATATGACGATGCGTCGCGGCGACACTCCTACCCCCTGGCGGCAGAGACCCAGAGCGGACAACTTACATGAGTGGTCAAGCGAGGCCGCCGCGGCACCATCTCCTCGCCCAGCTGCTCGTAGACCGATGGCCGCGGTTCTTCGGCCTGCTCGGCACGAGCCTGCAGGCCGGACAGAGCATCGGAACGCTCACGATCAAGGCCACGCGCTAGCACTCCCAACCAGGCCCGACGGCGGCAGCACACCGCGTGCCGGACGTCAGCCGTCGTCAGCCGCAGCCGGTGTTGTTGCCGCACGACGAGCACGTGGAGTGGACGCGCTTCGACGGACACTTTGATCTGACCCGGGTTCCTTGGAGTCGGCGGTCTGGAATCAGGCGGCGATCTGTCGTTGTTGGTGGTGATTCTCGTATTCGGTTGGGGTGAGCATGTTCAGGGCGCTGTGGCGTCTGCGTGTGTTGTGCCAGCTCTCGATGTAGTCGTGCATCGCGGTCGCGAGCTCGACGCGGGTCTTCCATCGTTTGCGGTTCAGAAGCTCGACTTGCATGCGGGCCCAGAACGCCTCGACCATCGCATTATCGAACGGGGCGCCGACGGCTCCCATAGATGGCGCCAGGCCGGCGTCCCTGACCTTCTGGCTGAACACCCATGAAGCGAACTGGGCGGATTCAATCGGTCGTCGCAACAGTGGTTTGTTTTAGTGAATATAGGTGTTTTGTTAGTGCCTCGGCTGGTGTCTTCCAGCCGAGTGTCTTTCGGGGGCGGGCGTTCAATGTGGCGGCGATCGCGGCGAGGTCCTCGGTGGTGTGCCTGGAGAGGTCTGTGCCCTTCGGGAAGTACTGGCGAAGCAGGCCGTTTGTGTTCTCGTTGGTCCCGCGCTGCCAAGGAGGTTGTCCGGAAGCTCGTAGAACTTTGAACGGCGGTTCTCCTGCCCTGTCCGC
>CALAQT010000232.1 GCA_937888775.1 uncultured Actinomycetes bacterium
GCACTCGCGATGCTCTCACTCGGCGGCCTCTGCCCACCCCTACCCGGCCGGTGAAACAACCCACGGATGCGTCAGTAGGTTCGGAAAAAAGAGGGTGCTTATCGCCGCGTGCGCAAGGCCGATGGCGATTTTGCACGGGATTTGTCAGCTAAATGACAAGCAGAAATGGCGCCAGGGCTAAAGCCACTGGCGCCTTCTGCCGATAACGCCTCTGTCAATCTGAAAGTCGCAGCCCCAGGAAAGGAGCTTTAATGCCCTTCAAAGGAAGCTGATCGGTGACCAGGAGGGGCTTTCGCATTGCGGGCGAGGGCTCCTCCTTTTTTGTCTTGCAACAACTGCTCGGTTCTTGTCCGGCCAACACTAGATCGGCCGAACAAAGGATTGACTTGAATTCCGTCCAGACGAACCTGGACACATCAATTGTGGCCAGACGAATCCGGACACATCAAATTGTGTCCACTGAGCCAAGGCTTTGCTTTAGGTCGAAGGACGTTTACCGATGAATACCTCGGAATGAACGCCGACGAGAGAGCGATCCCCCCGGCGCGGGAGAAGGGCAAGCCGGGCGCCGCAGTCGCTGTAGCGCAGGTGCTGGCGCTTGCGGGCGCCGGGGGCGTTGCGGTGCTGACCGCGGGCACGGATCGCTGGCCCTTGTGGCCGATGGTCGTGATCGCCGTGTTCACGATCGCCAGCGACCTCACCTACGTGGAAGCGGCGTCTTCGAGGCTGAGGGTGTCGGGCAGCGGCCTGGGGCTGATGTTGGCCGCGGTGCTGCTGGGCGGCGGTCCGGCGGCCCTGTTCGGCGTGCTGGCGATCGCCGTTGGCTGGCTGCGCTCGCGTGAGCCGATGGACGTGTTCCGCAACAACCTGGCGACGTACGCCTGGTTTCCCCTGATTGCGGGCCTGTTCTTTCACGCGACCACCAGGCTCGCTCACGTCGGATCGCATGAGCTGGGGTTCTATCTGCTGGTGTTCGCGGCCTTCATCGTCGCGCTGGTGGTCAACTTCATCGCCATAGCCGGCTACCAGAGCTACGTGGACGAGTCATCGCTGGCCGACAAGACACGCGAGGCGCTGGTACCGCTGCTCGGGTCAGAGCTGTTCTCGGTACTGCTGACGATGGCTGCCGTCTACCTGACCGTTCAGCTCGGGTTCACCGGCCTGCTCCTGTTCGGCCTGGTGCTGTTCATCTTCCAGTACCTCGTGGGCGAACTGCTTACGTCAAAGCGTCGCAGCGAAGAGCTGCAGCGCATCGCCAGAACCGACGAGCTCACCGGTCTGGCCAACCGTGAGCAGTTCCGCATCCAGGTGCAGGCGCTGATCGAGTCCTCGCTGCGTTCGGAGGGCACATTTGCCGTGATGTTGATGGATCTGGACCGCTTCAAGGAGATCAACGACACGCTCGGCCATCACTACGGCGATGTGCTGCTGCGCGACCTCGGACCGCGCCTGGTGGAGGCGATCGGCCCTGATGGCCTGGTCGCGCGCCTGGGCGGCGACGAGTTTGCGCTGCTGCCGGCGCAGCGAACCGACGATCCGAAGGTCCTGGAACGCGTGGCCGCACGCCTGTTCAGCTGTGTGCAGCAGCCGTTCAAGATCGATGAGCTATCGCTCGAGCTGGGCGCGAGCATCGGGATCGCGCGCTACCCGCACGACGGCGAGGATTCCCACGCGCTGCTGCGCTGCGCCGATATAGCCATGTACACGGCCAAGGAGGCCCAGTGCGAGTACAAGCTCTATGCCGCTGCGCAGAACCGCCATTCGGTGCGGCGCCTGAGCGTGCTCAGTGACATCCGCCATGCGCTGAGCTCCGACCAGATCGTCGTGCACTACCAGCCGATCGTCGACCTCGAAGACCGGCAGGTGCGCGGGGCGGAGGGACTGGTCCGCTGGCAGCACCCCGAGCTGGGCCTGATCCCGCCAGCCGCGTTCGTGCAGACCGTCGAGCAGACGGGACTGATCGGGCCGCTGACCCGTCACGTGCTGGAGCATTCGCTGGCTGAGTGTGCGCGGTGGCGCCGTGGCGGCCGGGAGATGTCGGTGGCGGTCAACCTGTCGGTCAGAAACCTGCTCGACCGCGATCTGCCCACGGAGATCGCGCGGCTGCTGGCGACCTACTCGGTGCCGCCCGAGGCGCTGCAGCTTGAGATCACCGAGCGCATGATCATGTCCGATCCCGATCGGGCCGTCGCCACGGTCGGCCGGCTGAGCGACCTGGGCGTGCGGATGTCGGTCGACGACTTCGGCACCGGCTACTCATCGCTGGCCAACCTCAGGCGGCTGCCGATCGACGAGCTGAAGATCGACCGGTCGTTCGTCTCGCCGATGCTCCAGGACGAGAGCGACCTGATCATCGTGCGCTCCACGATCAACCTGGGTCACGACCTGGGGCTACGGATCATCGCCGAGGGCGTCGAGGACGGCGCGACGCTGGAGCACCTGGCGCTGCTCGGCTGCGATCTGGCGCAGGGCTATCACCTCAGCCGGCCGATGGCCGCCGACGCGTTTGCGCACTGGCTCGACGCGCCCCATCAGGCGCCGGGCGCGAGCGGCGCCGGGCGCCGGCCGGAGTCGGAGTCGTCCAACCTGCGTTATCTGGAAGCCCCGACCGGCTCCACCCGGGCCGCCTGAGTGAAGGGCCCGTCGGCCGTAAGCCGCGCCGCCTCAACGCAAAGGCCTTGGTGCTCCCACCGTGGCGAGAAGCACTTAGAACAACGCCTCCTGCGTGCCGGGCACCGGCGGCGCCAGGCACGCCGGTCCGTCGTAGCGGGCGTCGTTGACCGCCAGCCCGACCGGGGTCAGCGCAGTCTGCGCCGGCGAGAGCCCCGCCAGGACCTGATCGAGGCGCTCCGGCGGCGTGGCGCTGTCAAGCCAGACCGGCTCGGCTTGCGGTGCCAGGATGACCGGCATCCGGTCATGCAGCCCCGCGATCGCCGAGTTGGCCGCGGTGGTCAGGATCGTGCAGGTGCGCAGCCGGCGGCCATCCGGCGCGTGCCAGATCGACCACAGCCCGGCGAACGCGAACAGCGCGCCGTCGGTGCGGGTAATGTGAAACGGCTGCTTGGGCCCGCCTGACCGCGCCTGCCACTCATAGAAGCCATCGGCGACGATCAGGCAGCGGAAGCGCGCGAACGCGTGTTTGAACGCCGGGCGCTGCGCGGCCGTCTCGACCCGGGCGTTGATCAGCTTCAACCCCAGCTCAGGACTCTTGGCCCACGAAGGCACCAGCCCCCAGCGCAGCAGCTCACCACGCGCGGCGCCCTGGCGGCCGGTGGTCACCGCCAGCACCTCGTCGCCCGGCGCGACGTTGAAGCGCTGCCTGACCTCAACCGTCTGGGCGATCCCGAACCTAGCCCTGACCGCCGCCGGGTCAGGCGCAGCGAGCGTGTAGCGGCCGCACACGAGCGATCGCAGCGCTCAGCGGGCGCGGGCGGCGATCTGCTCTGAGCGCTGCTCCTGCGCACGGCGCTGGCGACGGCGACCGTAGTACGCCAGCCCCCCGATCGCGACCAGCACCAGCACGATCGTGTAGAAGATCGACAGATCTAGCGACAGGCCACCGAACGGCAGCGCGATCAGCTTGATGATCCCGAATCCGATCAGCAGGATCGCCACGATCAACAGGATCACGACCAGGATCCCGCCGATCCTCGGCAAGATTCCGGCGCTGCGCGGCGGGGCGATCAGCCGCAGGAACTTCAGTCCGAGCAGCTGGCGATTTGAGATCGCGTCCATTCCCAGCCTGTCGGCGGCCTTCTTGAGGTCGTCGGCCCGGCGCTCGGCGAGCGCCAGGGAGGCGTCAGCCATCCGGCGCAGCTGCAGGCGTTCCTGCGGACGGGCGGCGGCAATCGCGCGCTGGAAGTGGGCTCGCGCCGCCTTGGCGTCATACCGTTCCGCGGCGCGGCTACCGAGGATCGCCTGGGCTGCCGCCTTGAACTTGGTTTCGGCCTCCAGCTCCTCGTCAGAGCGTCCTTCGAGCTGCTGGATCGCTGCCAGCTGGCTGCGCTGCTCGATTCGGGTAGTCCGCTGCTTGGCCATGATCAGACAGGAGTTTAGGACGTTCGCCCCAGCTGGTTGAAACCACGCCAGGGCGGGCCGCCCTCGCCTGGGTCAGCGATGGGGTTTGATGACGTAGATCCGCTGCCCGGTCAGGTATTGCCCGGAGTCGCTGGAGCTGGCCGGCGGCGAGCGGTAGACGTCGATGTGGCGGCCGTTGATCGCGCCACCGGTGTCCTGGGCGAGGAACCAGCCACCGTGGCCGTCGTGGCGATAGGCGGGGATGTAGACGCGACTGCCGAGCGGGATCACGCCGGGGTCGACCGCGATCGACTGATACGCGTGCAGTGGCAGCGAAGGCCCCGGCGCGAACGTCACGCCACGCAGCGGTACGTACTTCCGTCCTCGCCCGGCCGACCAGCCGCCCGCCTGCAGCGGAAACGTGACGCCACCGGCACCGTTGCGCCAGAAACCTCCCGCGCGCCAGTACGGCGAGCCGCCCGCCCATCCGGCTCCCGGGTCGGTGACCTGGTCCGCAACGGTGACCCAGCCGCCGTCTCCCAGCGCTTCGATGTGGTAGCTCCGACCGTCGAGGCCGATGCCGTCGCCCTCCATCGAGAGCCCCATCGCGGAGTACAGCCAGTCGATCCGGTGCAGACCGGGTAGCCCCGGGGCCTTGACGAGCCGCCCTACGAACCACGATTCCGGAGCTGGCCAGTACTCGGTGACGGTCACGCCTCCGAGCCAGGCGCCGTGCGCGTGCTGGCCGGGAGCGCCCGGGATCCGTCCCGAGATCGGAAGAGCGTCGTGTAGGGAAAGAGTGTAGATCTCGGTGGTC
>CALAQT010000233.1 GCA_937888775.1 uncultured Actinomycetes bacterium
ACCCGAATCCCGCGCCACCACGCGGGATTCAACCTTTCAAATGCGAAAACTTCCGCCTAAGGCGCAGCCAGCCGGGCCCGTACCAGATCCAGGCCGCGATCAACGCCGTCCACAGCGACGCCGCAACCGCGGAGGCCACCGACTGGGGGCAGATCTTGCAGTTGTACGACCAGCTCTGCGCGGTCACCCCGGGACCGGTCGTGTCGCTGCACCGTGCGGTCGCCGTGGCCGAGGTGCACGGCCCCGCCGCGGCACTCGCGCTCGTCGAGGACGTGGGGCTCGATCGCTACCACCTGTTTCATGCGATCCGCGCGGACCTGCTACGCCGCCTCGGCCGCGACGCCGAGGCGGCGACGGCATACCAAGCAGCAATCGCGCGCACCGACAACTCGGCCGAGCGCCGGTTCCTGCAGGGCCGGCTCGAGGCAGTGCGCCGACGGCATGGATGCTGACGCCCCTGTGCGGCGAGCACCGTCCCAGCCCCTGCCATCCCTCCCCGCGTGCTGGCTGGTCGGCGCACACCGAAGCGCGCGCCGCAGCGCCACCGTGCGATCCGGGCGCGACGTTGTTCCCACCGTCCAGCGGTCTCCCGCCCCTCCCGTCCCGGAGCACCACCAGCGGCTTCGTCACCGGACACTGCGATACCGCTGGTTCCGAGACGAGCGCAAGTGCTGGCGTCTGCTCGCTCCGGCTGACACCAGCAGCCGCGCGGGCGCCAATCGTCTCTTGTGGTTTGGAACGGACGCGGCACTGACGGGACCTACGCGGTGCCTGGGCGGCGCATAGGAACGAAGCTTCGGCCCGTGGCGGCGAGGGCGCGGGACGGTCGCTACTCCTTTAGGCGTCAAGCAGCAGTCGGCGCCGCGCAGCATGCAGCCGCGCAGAAGCCGGCAAGCCGTAGCCTCGGCAGCCCACAGCTGCCTATGCAGATCGGCCATTGCGCTCGCCGCTGAGAGCGCCCTGCTTCCGGCGACCAGGAGGGCTGGGCTTCGTGAGGCGTGGAGTAGCAGCGCCCGCCCGGCCGTCGCTACGACCTTTGCTCCGGCGCCGGCAGTCTCGGTATGCGCGCGGGAAGGGCGACTGCCTGCCACCGTGCCATGTGGCACACCCTCAGCTCTCGTCTGCGGCGGGAAGGAGCATTCTTGTGAGCCAGTCAATGGCGCCCTGGTCGAGGATGAGCTGATAGCCGAGGCGATGTGGCCGGGCCTCAATCTCGCATCCGGTAGCGCGAGCGAAGAGGTCGTGGACCCGGGCCGCGGCCGCCACTTGATCGGGATGTGGCTCCGCGGGTCGCGCACACGGGCGCGCTCGTCGGGCGATCTCGGCTTCGAGTGCGCGGACCGACCAGCCGCCCGCAGCTGCGCGCCTGGCGAGCTCGCGGCGGCGGGACTGGTCGGCCTCGGTAAGCAGGACCTTTCCGTGGCCCTTGGAGAGCGTGCCGTCGTCGATCAGCTCAATCGCATCATCGGGGAGGTCGAGCAGACGGACGGTGTGCGCGAGGTCGCTCCGGCTGCGGCCGAGCCGGCGTGCGAGGCTCGTCGCGGTGACGTCCAGTTCGTTGAGCAGCGTGGCGATCGTGCGGGCCTCCTCGATCACGCCGAGATCCTCGCGAGCGACGTTCTCGATCAGTGCTAGCTCGATCGACTGCGCCCCGTCAACGGGTTGCGCCACAAGCGCCGGGATCGTCGGCCTTCCAGCGACCTGGGAGGCGCGCCAGCGCCTCTCGCCCGCGATCAGCTCGTACCCACCGGCCGATCTGGGCTGGACGATGATCGGCTGCAACACGCCGCGTTCCCGGATCGAGTCGGCAAGGGCAACGAGCGACTCGCCGTCGAAGTGCTTGCGCGGCTGAGCCGGGTTCGGGTGGATGGCCTGCAGCGCGACGTCGCGCAGGCGACCACTCGCGGTCTCAGGCAAGCCCGCCCGTGCCATGTGGCACGCATCGCCCGCGACCGGGTCGTCGATCCGCAGCGTTCGTCTGGCCTGTGAGCTCATCGTGCACTCACCGCCGTCAGCTGCTTGACCAGCTGGTGGTAGGCGATCGCCGGTGAGCTGTCGGGATCGCTGACGGCGAGCGGTACGCGGTCGGCGGCCGCGCGAGCGAACAGCGCCGAGCGCGCCGGGATCCTGATCCCCGGGGCCAGGCCTTCGCACACGAGCACGTGCTCGATCGTGCGGCTGCTGATCCGATGCGGCGCCCAGCGCGTCAGGATCGCGACGATCTCGGGCGTCGGCCGGTCGAGCCGCTGCGCCAGCCGACCGACGGTCCGCTGCAGCTCGCGGATACCGTGCAGCGATTCCTCGTCCTCGGCGCTGACCGGCGCGATCACTCGCTCGGCGAGCACGAGCGCGTTGACGGTCAGGAGCCCGAGGTTCGGTGGCGTGTCGATAAGCAGATCGTCGTAGTGGCCAACTGCCGGTTCGAGCGCGTCGCGGAGGAACCGCTCGCGGCCGAGCTCGCTCACGAGGCTCAGCTCGATCCCCGCCAGATCCCGCCAGCTGGCGATCACGTCGACGCCGTGCACGTCGCCCACGATTGCGTCTTCGGCGCCGGCCCGGCCGGCGAGCACGTCGACCAGGTTCACGTCAAGCGAGCTCTCCTCGATCCCGAGCTGGCGGGTGAGCGCGAACTGCGGGTCGGCGTCCACCAGCAGCACGCGCCGGCCGTCGCGGGCGAGTAGCACCCCGAGGTTGGCGGTCGTGGTGGTCTTGCCCACGCCGCCCTTCTGGTTCGTGATCGCGATGATCATCCTGCCACCTCCTGTCTGGGTTGTTGAACTCGACGCTCGGCGCCGCCGAGCGCATGGACCTCCGGCTCTGAGGCGAAGCGCAGATCTCGCCCGACTCGTTCGGCGCACCTGGTCAGCAGCCGGCCAAACCGCTCGCGCGTCCACGAAGCCGTCGCCGCCGGCACGGCAATGACGAGCCGGCGCTCGTGATCGACGGCGATCAGTTCGGCCGGCTCGAGCCAGATCGCGAACGTGCTCTCGCCGACCGTCGCCTCCAGCAGCTCGCGGATCTGCTGCCAGTCGCCGCGATCGGCGGTGCTCGGCATGCCAAGGCGGCGACGGATCTCGTCGAGGTCGATGCGAACCTGGCGTCGGCGGCGACGACCGCGCTCAGTGGTGTAGACCTGCTCGACGATCATCGAGTCAGGGCTGCACCCCCCTCGGGGGGGCTGGGGGGGTCCTCTTGGATTCCGGGGTTAACGGCGTTCGTACACGCGCGCGCGGGTAGAAGCTCGGTTTTGACCACCCTTTCGGGCACCCTTTCGGCCGGGCTTTCCGCCGGGCTTTCCGCCGGGCTTTCCGCCGGGCTTTCCGCCCGCGGCGGGTCGAAAAGCGTCTGATCCTGACCACCCTTTGTGGCCGAAACGCCGGTCAATGTCAGACGGTTTCCCCCCACAACCGTCTGGGGCTGACCACCCTTTGCGCGGTCCGCCGCGCTGCCCGCGTCACCGCCGACGGATGCGGCCGGCGCACCCGCGACACCCACCAGAGGCCGCGCGCCGGCCGACGGAACGACCCTCCGCGGGGCGCGTGGGACCAGTCCGCCGGCGCGCACGCGCGGGTCCGGAACGGTCCACACGTTCATGTTGCCGCGGCCGCCGACCCCGTTCACGAGCACGAGCGCTCCGGACGCCAGCAGCTCCGTCTTCGCGCGCTGGTAGCTCTTCGCCGCGATGCCGGCCGCCGCGCAGATCTGCTCGGTCGTGAAGTCCCGGACAGCACCGTCCTCGTCGGCGAGCACCGCCATCGCCGCCAGCAGCAGCCGAGCGACACCCGTCGCCGCGCTGTAGCCGAGCACCGCCTCGAACAAATCGACGTTGATCTCGCCCTCCCACCACGGACCGGCCTGAGCAAACGCCATCAAGAGCGTGCTCGACCGGCCCCGCCCAGACGCCTCGGTCTCCACGAGCACCAGGCCACGGCGCACGAGCCGGTCGCGCGCCTGCAGGTAGCGGCTGCGACTCAACCCCGCCCGCTGTGCCGCCGCGGCCGCGCCGGGCCACGCCCGGTGCTCCCGACCAGCGAAGCTCGCGAGCGAGAACGCCGCGAGCCGGTCACCGCACGCGAGATCGTCGCGCGCGAGCACCGCAGCGATCGCGTCGCGGCTCACCGCGCGGCTCACCGCCGGGCGCGGGCAGAAGCGATCGCGGCCCTATCTGGATCCGTCCGCGGCCGCGCTAATCTTTGCCCAAGTCCCGACCAGGACCATGAGCTTCGGTTTTTGCCTCGATCCCCCTCAGCTGTTGTCGCAGCTGGCCAGGGGGTCGAAGCCGTTAAGGGGCATCTACCCGGACACGGCGGCTGCCCGCGCGCCCGAGCCCCCGGCTGTCGATCTCTCAAACCCTCCCGGTCACCCCCTCAGAGCCATCAGGCCCCGAGGGGAGCAGCGCGCCGATCCTGGGCACGTAGCCGCTGGTCCACAAATCAATTCTGTGGACCAAGACCGCGATAAACCCCAGCAAACCGCGTGCATAAACGCGCACGCAGAGCATGGGGCCGATCACCAAACTCCCTGCAGATCGCCGCCTTTTTGATTCAGAGGGCAGTCGCTTCACACGCGAGAGGTCGCTGGTTCGAGCCCAGCCGTGCCCATCCTCAGAAGCCTGGCTTTTGCGGGGCTTTTGTATTGGCGCGACCGTCGGCTGAGGCGTGCCTGTGGGCCGCAGTGGGCAGCGTGGCCCAGAGCGTGGCCCAGCGACGCCGTTTGAGCGTCCGGCGCGGGTGGACCTAGCTGCCGCTGCGGGCGGCGCTCGCGAGCAGGTCGTCGAAGGCCAGATGCACCTTCGTGCGGCTGACGCGCTTCTGGACCTGGGCGTAGATCTCGAGCGTCGTCTTCGAGTCCTGATGGCCGACCTGGTCCATCACATACGGGAGCGGACCGCCGGCCTCGAGCATCAGGCTGATGCGTCCGTCGCAGCGCGTGCGGCGTCACCTTGGGCAGCGAAGCGAGGCCACGACCGGCTCTGATCTCGTTCACGCGCGTCATCACCGGCGCGAGGACCCGCTCGCGAACGCTGTCCTTGTCCCGCGGTCGGCCGCCGGCGGTCGGAAACACGAACGCGTCGACTCCGTTAGAAGCTCCTATGTCAAGGAATTCGTCTAGCTGCAACCTTTTGGTTGCGGGTT
>CALAQT010000234.1 GCA_937888775.1 uncultured Actinomycetes bacterium
CGCCAAAACGCAGACACAGCGGGCGATCGCCGATCACAGACCCAGGTAACTACGGTTTAGACGGCGACGGGCGCCTGGCGCGTCCGGCGCGAGGCTCCGATCGAGGCGGCCACCACGAGTGCCATCCCCGCCAGCGCGCGGCTGCTGAGCCCCTGGCCCAGGACGATGAAACCGGCGAGTGCGGCCATCGCCGGCTCCAGGCTCATCAGCACCCCGAACACGGAGGTGGCAATCCGTCGCAGAGCCTCGAGCTCGAACGAGTAGGGGATCGCCGAGGACAGCATCCCGACCGCCGCCCCCAGGACCAGCGATCTTGGCTCCAGCAGGTGCGTACCGCCCTCGATCACCCCAGCAGGCAGGCAGGCCACGGACGCCACGCACATCGACAGGGCAAGCCCGCTGCCGCCCTCAAAGGCCCGGCCCACGCGCGCGTTGACCAGGATGTAGGCAGCCCACAGGCAGCCGGCGAGCAGCGCAAAGGCCACCCCCAGACCGTCCAGGCGATGCGTCCCGCCATGCGTCAGCGCCAGGATCCCGACGGCCGCCAGTGCCACCCAGAAGAGGTCGATCCAGCGCCGGGATCCGACCAGCGCCACCGCCAGCGGCCCCACGAACTCGATCGTCACCGCGATCCCGAGGGGGATCCGGTGAAGCGCGCTGTAGAAGCTCAGATTCATCCCTGCCAGCACAACGCCGAACAGCGCCGCCAGCAGCAGCTCACGCCGCGTGCGACCGCGCCAGCGCGGTCGCCAGATGGCGACCAGCACGATGCTCGCCGACACCAGCCGCAGCCACACAGCACCACCGGGCCCGACCCGGGCAAACAGCGTCGCCGCCAGAGCGGAGCCGAATTGCACGGAGGCGATCGCCGCGACCACCAGGCCACCCGACGGCGCTCGCGCCAGCAACTGCCCGCCTCCCGCCACTGTGTCGCGCTGAGCCACGAGCTCCGATCGTAGTCTGACCCGGGTCATCCGATCGTCTGAAAGCCGCCTCCCCGGGTTATGATCGGGTCCGTGCCCGATCGCCTCTATTTCACGAGCTCTGAAGAGGCCAACGCGCTGATCGCCTCCGATCCGCTGGCGCTCCTGGTCGGCTTCGTGCTCGACCAGCAGGTGTCGGTTCCCAAGGCGTTTGCCGGACGGCTGGCGCTGCGCGAACGCCTCGGCGCCTTCGATGCCGCCACACTGGCCTCCGCGGATCTGGAGCCGGTGTTCCGAGCCCGACCGGCGATCCACCGCTTCCCCGCCGCGATGGCGCGTCGGGTGCAGGATCTGGCGATCCACATTCGCGATCAATACGACGGCGACGCGGCGCGGATCTGGACCGAGGCGGCCGACGCCGAGGCGCTGCGCGCCAACCTGGCCGCTCTGCCTGGCTTTGGGGAGATGAAGATCAAGGCGCTGGGGGCCGTGCTGGCCAAGCGCTTTGGCGTCGCTGCGGCGCAGGATCTGGTGCCCTGGCATCCCACGCTCGGAGACGTCGACTCGCCCCAGGCGCTGGTCGACTACCAGGCTGCTAAACGCGCCCACAAGGCCGAATGGTCCAAGGCCCAGGCGTGCGCTTGATCCGTGGCGTCTACAGCCGGATTGCCTTCAGCAGCGCCTGGGCCAGCAGCGCCTGACCGGCGTACGTGGGGTGCACACCGCAGCCGCCGATGCTGAGCTGCGTCAGCAGGCCCGCCGTGCACGGATTCTGAGCCGAGCGGCGCGAGGCGGTCTGAAACTCGCCGTAGCCGTCGGCGATCACCACTCCAAACGGCTTAGCGCCCTCGTCCACAGCCCGGTTGAGGCCCCGCGAAGCGTTGCTGAGCAGAGCTACGGCATAGTTGAGCGAGTAGTAGTTGACGATCGCCAGCTGCCCCCGGTAATGGGCCTGGTTGCGAACGGCGGACAGGATCCGGCGGACGTTGCCGGCAACCTTGGTGAACACCGCTTGCTGCTCTGCGCTACTCGTGCAGCCGTCCTTGGTCTTGGCTTGACAGAGGAACAGGTCGTTGGCACCGATCATCAGCGACACGAGCTTCACCTGCGGATGACTGCGCAGGAACGAGACCGCGTAGGCGAGCTGGGAACCCTTGTAGCGCAGGTGCAAGGGATAGAGCTTGCGGTAGGCGATCGGGCCGTTCTCACAGCCGTTGCTCTGAGCCGAGGCATTGATCAGGCTCGCCGACGTCTCGCCGGGGCAGGCCGGGTTGATGACGCGCAGGTGGAGCTCGGCCGCCAATTGCTCCGGGTAGCCGAGGAAGCTCGACGCGTTGCGGTAATTGGGAGCGGGAACCACCGTCGGCTCCTGATAGCCGAACGTCACCGAGTCCCCGAGGGCCAGGTATTGCGAGCCCTTGGTCACCGGCGACGTCAGGGTCACTGGTGGCGGCTGAGGCTTGGCCGTCCTGGCGCCGGCGCCGGACGCGGCCAGCGATCCCAGCAGGACGATCGACAGCACCCAGACGCTCAGCGCCCACCGAGCCTCTGACCAGATCGGCCAGCGTAGAGGGCCGCCGGCTACCGATACCGGTGCGAGCGCGATCCGCGCGGTGACCATGTGTCGGCATCCTACGCCCCGACCTGACCGGGCGCGCCGTGACCGCTCACCGATCTGGTGCGGCCCAAGCTCGACCAGGTATTGGTGCTCGCAGCGGTCGTCGGCATCGCGGTGGGCGTGGTCGTGCTGCTGAGCGCTTCCGCGGCACCGCTCGGACTCGGGGCGGTGGCTTGCGGCTGCAGCCTGCTTGCCTTCGCGAGCTTGGGAGTGCTCGCGGTCGCTGCGAGCTGGCTTGTTCAGTCCTCGCGAAGAGCCACCGGGCTTGTGCTGCGCGCGAGCCCGGTGATCGCCCTGGCTGCCGGTGGTTTGGCCCTCGCGGCTGGTGCGGCGGCTTCGGGCGCATGCTCGCCGCCTGGTCTGGCCCGTGGGGCTGGCGATCGCGCCGCTCGCTGGAAGCCACGGCTGACCCGTCGCGGTCGGTCTGCTGGTTGTTGTGAGCGCCGGCACGATCTGATTGGCACGTCGGCGAGCCGGCACGGCAACGGCCGAACAGTTCCTGACGCGGGCGCAGACGCGTGCCGGCATCGTCACCTCCCTGACGCTGCTGGACCACCGGGGCGCGGCCCTGGCTCACGGCGCAGCGGTCCCCCCGAACCTCGCAGGCTGCGGCGGGTGCCTCGCCCCCGCCGTAGCGCCTGCGGTTCTGTGGCGCGACGCGCTCGCCCTGATCCGCAATCCGTCTCGCCTGGTCTGGGCGGGCTTCGTTTGCGTCGGCGGCACCTGAGAGGGGGTGACCCGGCCGGGTCGCCCGGTGGCGGCGCTGCCGGCCGCCGTGGCGCTGTATCTCGCCGCGAGCCTGCTGTGCGAGCCGCTGCGAGCTGACGTCGACCATCCCGACAAGAGCAGGGGGTTGCTCTCCTGGCAGTTCGCGTGTGTGCTTCTGGCCCACTGCTTGCTGGCGGCTATCGCGATCCTCACGGAAGCGTCAGGCATGATCGTCGGTGCCGCGGGCGTTGTTGCGCTCGCCTTGATCCCGACTGTGCTCGCGGCGATTGTGGGTGGCGCGGTCCTGTGTGCCGCGCTGGCCATCCGACGAGGCGGCCAGGTCGGCGGGTCGGTCCTCGCTGGGTTGATGAGCACGGCCGCCTCGGATCCGTTAGGCGGGCTGACCGCGATCGTGTTGTGGCTGGCACCGTGGCTGCTGATCAGCACCATCGCCTTCGGCGGATCGGTGCTGTGGCTCGGACACAGGCCGCAGCCCACCACGGCTTGATCGCCCTGGCCGCAGCCCTTGCGTTCGGGGCCAGCAGCACCGCGCTGGCCTCTAATCGGTTATCCCGACGATCGCAAACGCCAGACTGAATCTGTTGGGCACCGGGTCGCGCTACCCTGGCCGGGCGTTGAGCTCACAGGGCAACATCACGCCGCAGAGCATCGGGGCCGATCCGATCGATCCCGGCGTGCGGATCGGTCATGCCCACCTGAGGACGTCCGACATCGACCGGATCCGGGCCTTCTACGTCGGGGTGCTGGGATTCGACGTCGTCGCCGAGGCCCGCGACGTGCCCGGGTGGGGCACCATCGGTGACCTGCTGTTCCTGTCGGCCGGCGGCTATCACCACCATCTCGGCTTCAACACGTGGAAGTCCAAGGGCGGTCCGCCCCAGCCTGACGGCGTCGCCGGCCTGCATCACATCGCGCTGGCATATCCGACTCGCCGGAGCCTCGCCGATGCCTACCGGCGGCTGAAGCAGGCCGACTGGGCGATCCGCCAGACCGCCGATCACGGCACGCACGAGGCGATCTACATCACCGACCCCGACGGTAACGACGTGGAGCTGATGTGGGACCGGCCGTTTGAGCAGTGGCCCCGTGACGAGCAGGGCCACCTCGCCGGCCAGTTCGGCCCCGAGCTCGACCTCGACGAGTTGCTCTCCGAACTCACGCCATAGCCGTCGGCCCGTCGCGGTCCGCCGCTTCTAATTCAGCGACCCCATAGCCAGCGGCACTACTCGCTCGGCGCCCGCGCGCCGCAGCTGACCGCCGACCATCGCCAGCGTCCAGCCGGAGCTGCGGCGATCGTCGAGCAGGACCCCGGTGCCCGGCGGTGGTGGGGCGATCACCGCAAACGCGCTCCGGACGTTGGCCGCCTGTTGGGCGGCGTTGGCCATCTCCCGTTGCGGTGGGCGATCCTCGGTGCGCCTGACCAGATCCACGTACGGGACGCCGAGCTCGGCAGCCAGACGCTCGGCGAGCCCCATTAGCACGCGGCCAAGGCGTGCTGAGGGCACGCTGGTGACCCAGGAAACGGCACCGCCCGCCCCGCCCGCACCGAGCGCCCCGTCTGCCCTGCCTGCCCCGCCCGCCCCGAGCGCCCCGTCTGCCCCGCCCGCCCCGCCTGCCCCGAGCGCCCCGCGCAAGATGTCGGCCAGCGCGGCGACGACCTCAGCGTCAAAGGTCCCCTCTCGCAATCCGCGTTCGACGGCGGGCCACCAACCGCCGTCGCCAAACCGCGCCAGCGCCCAGCCGGGTTCGATCCGGACGTGCTCAGGGATCTTGCGCATGACGCCGGTGGCGTCAGGCGCCATCTTCTTGACCTCGAGCTCCAGCGGCCTGGAGCGCAGGTGACGCCCGGCCAGCTCAACCAGCGCCGGATCCGGCGGCGAGGCGAAGCGTGGCGCGGTACAGACCGAGCAGCGACCGCAATCCTGCGGATTCGGGTCGTCGAGCTCTTCCTGGAGGACCCGCATCAGGCAGCGGCCGTCGGCGCCGAAGGCGGCCATCGCGGCCTGCTCGGCGCGGCGCAGCGCCGTCACCTGGGCGTAGCGCTCGCCGTCGTAGGTCCAGTCCGCGCCGGGGACCAGGCGCCAATGGGTGCCGTGGCGCGCCACAGCGCCCTCGACGTCAAGGATCTTCAGCATTGCCTCGATCCGTCCCATGCCAAGGTTGACCACCGCCATCAGCTCCCGCGTCGTGTGACCGGCCTCGCCGGCGGACTCCAACTCGTCGAGCACCGCGACCACTCGCTCGCGCTCAGGGAACGCCTGCTCGATGAAGAAGTCCTGAATGCGGCGGTCCTCGCCACCGCGCAGCAGGACCACGTCGGCGTGGTTGACGCCACGCCCGGCGCGGCCGACCTGCTGGTAGTAGGACACGACCGACCCCGGCGCCTGGTAGTGCACGACGAAGGTCAGATCGGCCTTGTCGTAGCCCATCCCCAGCGCGCTGGTGGCGACCACGGCCTTGATCTCGTTACGCAGCAGGCGTTCTTCGGTGGCGATCCGATCCTCCGATCCCTGCTCGCCGCTGTAGGAGATCGCGGAAATGCCGTTGGCGGTCAGAAAGGCGGCCACCTGCTCGGCGTCGCGCTTGGTCAGCGTGTAGACGATCCCCGAGCCGGGAATCGGATCCCGCCCGCCCAGGTGTTCCACCAGCCAGGCCAGGCGCTGAGCCGGCCGCGGCAGCTCCAGCACCTCCAAGCGCAGGCTCGTCCGGGCCAGCGGACCGCGGTAGGAGCGCAACGGCTCCCCGCCGGCCGGGGCGAGCTGCTCCAGCACGTCACCGACGACGCGGTCGTTGGCGGTGGCGGTGGTGCCGAGCACCGCCACCTCCGGCCCGAGCGCATCGAGCATCTCCTTGACGCGCCGGTAGTCCGGGCGAAAGTCGTGTCCCCAGTCTGAGATGCAGTGCGCCTCGTCGATCACCAGCAGCCCCACCGACGCGGCGAACAGAGGCAGCATGTCCTGACGAAAACGCGGGTTGTTGAGCCGCTCGGGGCTGATCAGCAGCAGGTCGATGTCGTCAGCGGCCAGCCGATCGCCCACCTCGTCCCATTGCTCCCGGTTGGTGCTGTTGACGGTGTACGCGCGCAGCCCCAGACGCTCAGCTGCGGCGATCTGGTTGCGCATCAGCGCCAGGAGCGGGCTGACGATCAGGGTGGGCCCAGCGCCGGCCTCACGCAGCAGCGCGGTGGCGACGAAATAGACGGCCGACTTCCCCCAGCCGGTCCGCTGCACGCATAGCACGCGGGCGCGATCGGCCACGACGTCCCGGATCGCCTCCAGCTGACCCGACCGGAAGTCCGCATCGGCGTCCGCGGTGAGGATGCGGAGGCGATCAAGCGCGGTCGCAGCGAAGGTCTCGACGGCGCCGGTGGCGGTGGTGGCGGCGCTCGCGGACACCAGTCCATCGTGGCACGGCGCCCGGAGGACTCCGGCATTCGTCACAGAATTGATGCAATCGGGCGCGCGCGCCGCGCTCTGTCGGAACCTGGCCGAAAAAGCGAACGCATGCTTCGCTTTTTCGGCCAGGTTCGGGTACGAGTCAGCCTGCTTCGCTCCTCGACATCCATCCGGGACACGAGCCCGTCGCGCAGTATGTAGACGTGTCGGACCCGGCCTTCGCTGAGCGTCTCGCCGACGAGGGACCGCACTAGCTGTCGGACCTAGACCGTGATACGCCCGTCCGGGCCAGCGGTGATCTGGACCGGCTCCGCGGTGGGATCGATTTCCGACCATTGGCGCGTCCGGTAGTCGCTGACCGCCTCACGACCATGAAGCCGTCCCCGCTCCCGGGCGTTGGGCCAATCGACGTCCTCGGCCATCACGGCGAGCACCTCGTCGATGTCTCTGGGGTCGAACGCCGCATACAGCGAGCGCAATTGCTGTTCGGTATCCGCGCCTGGATCATATGCAACTTCAGGGTTGCACTGCCGGAGCGCCTGCGCCCATAGACTGCTTCGGGAGTGGCGTTTCATCTCGCACAGCTAAACATCGCTCTGCCGCACGAGCCGCTTGACTCGCCGTTGCTGAGCGAGTTCGTAACGGCACTCGATCCGGTCAATCAAGCCGCCGACGCCGCGCCCGGATTCGTCTGGCGTCTGCAGACCGAGGCCGGCAACGCCGCCGCGATCAAGGCGTTCGGAGACGAGCACCTGATCGTGAACATGTCGACCTGGGAGTCGCTGAAGGCACTTCGCTTTTGTGTTCTCAACCCGCGCCAATCTGGACGTCCTGCGCCGGCGGCGCGAATGGTTCACACGCCTTGGCCAGGCACACATGGTTCTGTGGTGGATTGAGGCCGGCCGGACTCCGACGGTCGCGGAGGCCGAGCGGCGCCTGGAAGCCCTGCGTACGTTGGGTCCGTCCCTCTCTGCCTTCACCTTCCGCGAGCATTTCCCCGCCTCGAGTCGCGACGATCGACCGCGGGCTACCCGTGATGATCAACAGCTCTGTCCCGCGGGCTGACCTGGACCCGACAGCAGGAGGAACCGAAGATGTCAGACCGTCCACCACTTCCCCCGTTCAGCCAGGCAACCGCGGCCCAGAAGGTCCAGGCCGCCGAGGACGCTTGGAATTCGCGGGATCCCGAACGGGTATCTCTGGCCTACAGCGAGGATTCCGTGTGGCGCAACCGCGACACGTTCCTCACCGGTCGCGCTGTGATCGTCGAGTTCCTGACCCGGAAATGGGAGCGCGAACTCGACTACGCGCTGCGTAAGAATCTGTGGACGTTTGCCGACAGCCGGATCGCGGTGCGCTTTCAGTACGAGAGCCACGATCGCCACGGTCAATGGTGGCGCAGCTACGGCAACGAGCTGTGGGACTTCGACGCGCACGGCCTGATGAGCCGGCGCGAGGCCAGCATCAACGACCTGGCGATCGATGAGTCCGAGCGACGGATCTTCGGCGCTCGCCCATCCGAGGAGTACGGCCGGGAGTTCCCGCTCCGGTAGGCGATCACCGTGACGCACCGGGCAGCGCGGACCGGGGCAGCACGGACCGGGGCAGCGCGCCTGGGTGACTGACCGCCCCGCGCAAGGCGCGGCCGGCCGGTCAGCGCTTGCGGGTCAGCTTGCCGACCAGCAGCTCCACCGAGCGCTCCAGGTCGGTGAGCGTCGCCTCCTCCACGCGGGAGATGCCTAGCTTGCGATTCAGCCATGCGTTGATCTCACGATGGCTCGTGCCGTCGCGCCGCCTGACCTCCGACACGAGGCGGTGTCGCTCGCTGCGAAGCAGCGCGCGGCGCTCGAACGCCGGCAGCTCGCGCTCATGAGGCGGGGACTGTGAGCCGGGGGCGAGCGGGGCGGCCGCCGGCGGAGCGAACGGATGCAACGTGGCCGGCTGGGAGCCAAACAGCGTCATCTGCGGCGTGACGTCGGCGCTCAGCGGCTCGAACGCCAGCTCCTCGCCGCGCTCGGTCTCACGCCGGTCGGCTCGCTCGAACTCCAGCCCGGGATCACCCTGGTCTGGGCGACGCAACGCCTGGCGAAGCTCGTGCTCGATCGTCGCCGCGTGGTCACGGAGGATCGGGTCGGCGGGGATATAGAGCCAGCTGGGCTCCACCGGTTGTCCCGGGAGCGTACGCACAAAGCGGCCCACGATCTGGCGGAACACCAGCGGCGTCTTGGCGGCAGTCGCGTACACGCCGACCCGCAGCCGGGGGATGTCAACTCCCTCGGAGACCATGTTCACGGCCACGATCCAGGGATCGGTGGAGTGCGTGAACGCGGCCAGTTTGGCTGCGGCCCGCGGCTCGGCATGCAGCACGACCAGCGGCGAACGCCCGGTCACCTCGCGCAGCAGCGCGGCGATCCGGCGGGCGTGGCTGGAGTCGGCAGCGATCACCAGGCCGCCGGCGTCACGGTGGCCCCCCTGGCGCAATGCGCGCAGCTTGCCGTCGGCCTCACGCAGGATGCGCAGCAGCCCGTCGGGCAGCTCGGTGGAGATCGCGGTGCGGTAACGGCGGCTGGCCTCCCGGGTGGAGAGCACGGTCTCGAAGCTCGACTCGATCACGTCGTCGCCGCTGCGCCACGACAGCGCGCCGTCATAGGCGACGAAGCAGACCGGGCGGCAGATAGCTTCGGCCACCGCGTCGGCGTAACTGTAGGAGACATCCGGTTCGGCCAGGCCGGCACGGTCATAACGCACGCCGGGGATCGGCGTGGCATCGGAGCGAAACGGCGTTCCAGTCAGCAGCAGCCAGCGAGGTGAGCCGCCGAAGGCGTGGCAGAAGCCCTCGCCCCAGCTCAGCTCCTCGCCGAGGTGGTGGGCCTCGTCGGCGATCACCAGCGTGCGCCGCGGCAGCGCGCGCCCCCACCGCGTCGGGGCCTTGGCGATCCGCGCATAGGTGACCGACACGCCGTGAAATCCACCCGGAGGTCGCGGCGACTCGGAGTCGGGGGCGAGATCGATGCCCAGCGCCGCGGCGGCGCGGGCCCACTGCCGGGTCAACGGAGCCGTTGGACACGCCACCACGACGCAGCTCACGGCGTCTGAGCGCAGCTGCTCTCGCGCAAACTCCAGGGCCGGCCGCGTCTTGCCCGCCCCCGGCGCGGCTGACAGCAGAAACGGCCCGCTTGACCACCCGGCCATCTGCGCAAGCGCGCAGCGCTGCCAGCCCCGCAGCGCGGCGGGGCTGATCGAGGGATTGGGCGTGGACACGGGTCGAGCATGGTGAAGGACGCGCCGGACAAAAGGCTCGACCGGGACGCGCGCTGGGTGGCGGAGCGCGCGCGGATCCCCGGTTTAGGCGAAGCAAAACGGTTGGACCGACACAACTCCTCGGCGGTAGGCAGCCTAAGCGAGGTCCAGGGCAAGATCGGTAGTAAGTGGTGATCAAGCCTCACGCGGCAGGTGCCGATAAATGCTCCGTTATGTCACCGCACGGCTCGGTCACGGTCGCACCAGAATCAGCCGTCTTGGAACACGCTCCGGACGCGCTGGTGGTGTTCGATGACGCCGGCCTCGTCTGCAGCTGGAATCTCCAGGCCTCGGCGCTGCTCGGATGGTCGGCTGAGGAGGCGATCGGCCGCCCGCTCGGTTCGCTGCTGGCGCCGGCCGAGGACGGGGATGGCGGTCGCGATGCAATCGCCGCCCTGCTGGAGGCCCTCGGGCACGCTGATCGAACGCCGATCGAACTGCGTACCAGGCGCCAGGATGGGCGGACGGTGGCGGTGGGGGTCAAGGTCGCCCGGGTCCCTGGCGACGCGGTAGACCGGCGGGTGGCCGTCATTCGCGACCTGCGTCCGTCAGAGATCGCCCGCCTGGAAGTCCAGGACCTGTTCGAGACGGCCTTCTCCCAGGCGCCTATCGGCATCGCCCTGATCGGCCTTGACGGTCGCTGGATCAAGGTCAACAAGGCCCTGTGCGAGTCGATCGGCTGGTCGGAGCAGGAACTGCTGGAGCTCACCTTCCAGGACGTCACCCATCCGGACGATCTGGAGGCCGACTTGGCGCAGGTCCGGCTGCTGCTGGAAGGCAGGATTGCGGGTTATCAGATGGAGAAGCGCTACGTCAAGCGCTCCGGAGAGCAGGTCTGGGCGCTGCTGTCGGTTTCGCTGGTCCGGGACAGCAGCGGGATGCCACAGCACTTCATCAGCCACAGCAAGGACATCAGCCGGCGAAAGCGCGACGAGCGACGGCTGCGGGCCGCCGAGCTGGAGGCGCGGACCGAGCGTGACCACGCGACGACGATCATCAGCGCGATGAACGAGGGCTTCGCCCTGACCGTCGACGGTCAGATCACGCTCGTGAACGACTCACTGTGCCGACTGACGGGGTTCAGTCGCGAGGAGCTGGTCGGCGCCGAGTTGCCGTTCCCCTTCTGGCCGCCCGAGCACCAGGCCCAGATCATGATTCTGCGAAACGAAATCGTCGCGCAGCGCGGTGGCTCGCTGGAGGTCACGCTGATGCGCAAGAGCGGCGAGCGCTTTGAGGCTGAGATCACCGCCCAGCCGGCACTCGACCGAGAGAGCAATCTGCTCGGCTTCGTCAACACGATGCGCGACGTCAGCGTGCAGCGCCGCCAGCAGCGAGAGCTCGAGCGAATGGCCATGACCGACAGCCTGACGGGCCTCTCCAACCGCCACGTGCTGCAGGAAGCGCTCGAGCGCGAGGTGGCGAGGGCGCGGCGCCACGGGCTCCCGCTGGCGCTGATCCTGCTCGACGTCGATCACTTCAAGCAGATCAACGACCTATACGGGCACCCGGTCGGCGACGCCGTGCTCAAGGAGGTCGCCCAGCGCCTGGATCAGACGATCAGGGCGGGCGAGGTGCTGGCCCGCCTCGGCGGTGAGGAATTCGCCTGGCTGCTGCCCGACACCGACGCCGAGGGTGCATTGAGCGCTGCCGACCGTGCCCGCGAGGCGATCTCAGGCAACGCCTTCGGCGAGGTCGGGCCGCTGACCATCTCTGCTGGTGTCGGGGTTCTGGCCGACGCCGTCGGCCACGAGCAGCTCTACGATCTCGCAGATCGCGCGCTGTACGAAGCCAAGCAGGACGGCCGCGACCGAACCGTCTGTCGCAGCTCAGCCCTGGCCGGCGCGGGTCCGCGAAAACCGCCGACGCCGGACGCGCTCAGCTGCAGCTGAGCGCGCCCGGTGCGGTTATCTACTACAGGCCCGTCGAGGCGCTCGAGCCGACCGGCACCTGTCCATGCGGAGCGTTGCCAGCGCCGGTGCCGTTGCTTCCGGCGCCGTGGATGCCGTCGGCCACCCACGAGCCGAGATCCGAGTCGACCGACGTCCAGTACTCGACGACCCGCGCCTGAATGTCGGGCGTGACCGCATTGGTGGCGTGGCCGACGATGTTGGAGACCAGGTGGTCCCGGTCGGTGTCGGACATAACCTCGCGATACAGCGCACCCGCCTGACCGAAGTCGTCGTCCTCGCGATGCTTGCTGTAGACGTGGCGGACCATCTCCCCGCCCTCCACGCCCCAGGTAGTCTCGGCGAAACCCGGATCGGCCTGCGGACCGCCGTAGCTGTTGGGGGCGTACACGGGAGCGTCAGCGCTGTGCCGGTAACGCATCGCGCCGTCCTTGTTGTAGCTGTTGACGGCCGCCCTGGGCTGGTTGATCGGCAGCTGCAGGTAGTTGGTGCCGATCCGGCACCGGTGCGTGTCTGGGTAGCTGAACAGCCGCCCGAGCAACATCTTGTCCGGACTGGGACCGATTCCGCGGACCAGATTCGAGGGCTCGAACGACGACTGCTCAACCTCGGCGAAGTAGTTCTCCGGGTTGCGGTCGAGCACCATCCGACCGACGGTGATCGGCCGATAGTCGCTGTGCGGCCAGACCTTGGTCAGATCGAACGGGTTGAAGCGATAGTCGGCCGCGTCAGCGAACGGCGCAATCTGCATCTCCAGCCGCCCGTCAGGCGAATCGCCCTTGGCGATCGCGTCGTGCAGATCGCGGATGTGGAAGTCCGGATCCTCGGCGACCATCGACTTGGCCTCGTCGTCGGTGAAGTTCTCGATCCCCTGGACGGTCTTGAAGTGATACTTGACCCAGAACTTGTCCCCGCCGGCGTTCTCCCACAGGAAGGTGTGGCTGCCGTAGCCGTTCATGTTGCGCCACGTGCGGGGCGTTCCGCGGTCACTCATCAGAAAACTGACCTGGTGGGCTGACTCGGGCGACAGGGTCCAGAAGTCCCATTGGGCGTCGTTGCTGCGCAGGTTGGTGTCCGGCATGCGCTTCTGGGAGTGGATGAAGTCCTGAAACTTGGATCTCGAGTTTCGGGGTTCTCGGTTGTTGTGATGACCGGCGCGGCGGGGCTAGCGAG
>CALAQT010000235.1 GCA_937888775.1 uncultured Actinomycetes bacterium
ACGAGATATTGGCGTGACTGGAGTTCAGACGTGTGCTCTTCCGATCTTAGCCCGTCGGCCCGCAGGGCGGTCACTGCCAGCCGGCCGACGGGCTGGGCGTCGGCGAGCTCGAGCTCGGTCCCGATCGCCGACGGACGGCGGGGGGAATCCCCGGCCACCAGGTGGGCCGCGACGATCGCTCCGGCCGAGGTGCCGACGAAGTGCTCGCAGTCGCGCAGATCAAATCCGCTGGCGTCCTCGATCCCGGCCAGCAAGCCCATCATCCAGGCTTCGCCGAGCACGCCGCCGGCGCCGAGTACCAGCACGTCGGGTCTAGAGCGCATCAGCCTGAGGCTATCCGGCCGCGCGCGGTCTCAGACATCGCGCCGCCGACTTGTACGTGATAGCGTACGCTTGTATGGCGATGGTCGTCGAACCGATCACGGGCACCCGTGCGCTGGGGTCCCGCATCCGCGCCCTGCGCGAGGCGATGGATCTGTCACTTCGGGATCTGGCGTTGCGTTGCGGCGTCAGTGCGCCGATGCTCTCCCAGGTGGAGCGGGGGGAGACGAGCCCGACGCTCCAGGTCGCCACGCGCATCGCCCAGGGTCTGGAGCTCAGGCTCTCCCAGCTGCTGCGCCTCGACGAACAGGGCGCGGTGACCGTTGTGCGCAAGGGTGACCGCCGCCAGGGACCTGGCCGGGGCCGTGGCCACCGCTATGAGATCCTCACCCCACCGCTGCCGGGCCAGCGCGCCGAACTCTCGCGCCATACGCTGGCGCCGGGCGCGGTCACCGGCGGACCCGGAGATCCGCCGATGCACGAGCCCGGCAGCCGGGAGACGGCGCTGGTTGCCGCGGGCAGCGTGACGCTGCACTGCGACGGCGCTGCTCACGCGCTTGCGGCCGGCGACTGCGTGACCTTCGACGCCGACCTTCCCCATCAGTTCGAGAACCCCGGAGACGACGATGCCGTCCTGCTCGCAGTCGTGAGCGCCGGCCTGCGGAGGAGCTGACACACCATGCCGAAGAGCCTGTTCGACAAGATCTGGGACGCGCACGAGGTTGCCCCGGGCCTGCTGTACATCGATCTGCACCTGGTCCACGAGGTCACCAGCCCGCAGGCGTTCGACGGCCTGCGGCTCGCGGGGCGCAACGTGCGCCGCCCCGACCGCACGCTGGCCACCGCCGATCACAACGTCCCCACCGACGGCACTCCGACCGCCGCGCGGATCCGCGATCAGCTGTCACGCGTGCAGGTGCAGACGCTGGAGCGAAACTGCGAGGAGTTCGAGATCCCGCTGTACTCGATCGGCTCCGATCGCCAGGGGATCGTGCACGTGATCGGCCCGGAGCTGGGGGTGACACAGCCCGGTATGACGATCGTCTGCGGCGATTCCCACACCGCCACCCACGGCGCGTTCGGTGCGCTGGCGTTCGGGATCGGGACCAGCGAGGTGGAGCACGTGCTGGCCACGCAGTGCCTCGTGCAGACCAAGCCTCGCTCGATGCGCATCCGCTATGACGGCTCGCTCGGATTCGGGGTCACAGCGAAGGACCTGATCCTGGCCACGATCGGCCAGATCGGGGTCGACGGCGCCGTCGGCCACGTCGTCGAGTTCAGCGGCCTGGCGATCGAGGCGCTGTCTATGGAAGGCCGGATGACGATCTGCAACATGACGATCGAGGGTGGCGGTCGCTCCGGCATGATCGCGCCCGACCAGACCACCTTCGAGTGGGTGATCGGCCGTTCGGGAGCGCCGAGCCAGGTACCCGACGAGTGGCGCTCGCTGAAGACCGAGGAGGGCGCGGCGTTCGATCGTGAGCTGGCCGTCGATGCGGCGGCGCTCAGCCCGATGGTCACCTGGGGCACCAACCCGGCGATGGTGGTGTCCGTCACCGAGGCGGTGCCACAGCCGCATAGCGACCAGGACGAGCGCGCGCTGGACTACATGGGCCTGGAGGCTGGCACGCCGATCAGCGAGCTGAAGCTCGACCGCGTGTTCATCGGCTCGTGCACCAACTCGCGGATCGGCGATCTGCGTGCCGCCGCCGCCGTGGTCGGCGGGCGCAAGGTCGCCGACAGCGTCTACGCGATGGTCGTGCCGGGTTCGCAGCAGGTCAAGGCCCAGGCCGAGCGCGAGGGGCTCGACGAGGTGTTCAGGCGGGCCGGCTTTGACTGGCGCGGCGCCGGCTGCTCGATGTGCCTGGGCATGAACCCGGACATCGCGCAACCCGGCGAACGCGTCGCATCGACGTCGAACCGCAACTTCGAGGGTCGCCAGGGGCGCGGAGCCCGGTCGCATCTGGTCTCGCCGCAGATGGCCGCTGCCGCGGCGATCGCCGGCCACTTTGTCGACATCCGTCAATGGGGGGATCAATGAAGGCGATCGAGACGATCACCGGCCGGGTCAGCGTGCTGGCCCGCGATGACGTGGACACCGATCAGATCATCCCCAAGCAGTTCCTCAAACGAGTGCAGCGCACCGGCTTTGGCGAGTTCCTGTTCTATGACTGGGCCAAGGAGCCGGCCTGGGAACTGCCGCGCAACCCGATCCTGGTGGCGGGACGCAACTTCGGCTGCGGATCCAGCCGGGAGCATGCGCCCTGGGCGCTGGAGGACTACGGCTTCCAGGCGATCATCGCGTCGAGCTTCGCCGACATCTTCCGCTCCAACTGCACCAAGATCGGGCTGCTACCGGTGCAGCTGTCCGCACCCGAGTGCGAGGCGATCGCCCAGGCCGGCGAGGCGCAGGTTGATCTCGCCGGGCAGGAGGTTCGCTGGCCGGGTGGCAGCGCGCGGTTCGAGATCGACCCCCAGATCAAGCACCGGCTGCTCAATGGCCTCGACGACATCGCCCAGACGCTTCAACATGGGGACTCGATCGATGCCTACGAGCGCGACCGTGAGCGATCCGGTCCGGTGACCCTCGCGCTGTGATGAGCTCACGCGAGTGGGACGCCGCCAGCTATCACCGGATCTCCGAGCCGCAGCTGGCATGGGCGCGCGAGCAGCTGGAGCGCCTGGAGCTCTCCGGCGACGAGACGTTGCTCGATGCGGGCTGCGGCTCAGGCCGGGTTACCGCCGAGCTGCTGGAGCTGGTGCCGTGCGGTCGGGTCTACGCGGTCGATGCGTCCGAGGCGATGGTGCAACACGCTAGCCAGGCGCTGGACGGCCGGGCGACCGTGTTACGCCAGGACCTGGTCGAGCTCGAGCTGCCCGAGCTGGTTGACGCGGTCTTCTCCAACGCCACCTTCCACTGGATCCACGATCACGATGCGCTGTTCGCCGCCTTGGCGCGCAACATGAAGCCGGGCGGCCAACTGGTCGCCCAGTGCGGCGGGCTGGGGAACATCGACTCGTTTCGCCACGCGGCCGACGTGGTGGCCGTGGAGGAGCGCTTTGCGTCCTACTTCCGGGACTGGCAGCGGCCCTGGAACTACGCCGATGCGCCGGAGACCGCCGAGCGTCTACAGCGAGCCGGGTTCCATCAGGTCCGCTGTTGGCTGGAGCCGCGGCCGACCACACTTCCCGACGCGCGGACGTTCGTCTCGACGGTCTGCCTGGTGCGACACCTCGATCCGCTGCCCCCGGAGCTGCGCGAGCCGTTCGTCGAGCGCGTGCTGGCGCAGCTGGACGACTCGCGCGCCTCCCAGCCGGATGACTCGCGCGCCTCCCAGCCGGATGACTCGCGCGCCTCCCAGCCGGATGACTCGCGCGCCAAGCTCGAGGGCAAGCCGCTGGTGCTGGATTACGTGCGGCTCAACATGACCGCGCGCCGGACCTGAGGCGCCGGCGGCCGATCTGTTGGGGGATCGGTATCGACGCGGTCTGATCGCCAGCGGGCGGGTAGACGGGTACACGGGCGGGCGGCCAGATCAGATAGCGTCCCGGGCCGCTATGGCCCCCAAGGTGATCCTGCTACCAGGAGACGGAATCGGCCCTGAGATCCTCGGCCCCGCGGTCGAGATCCTCGACGCGGTGGGCGCCTCGTTTCACTACGAGGAGCACGCCTTCGGCGGGGCGTCGATCGACACCCACGGAACCGCGCTGAGCGACGAGACGCTGGCGGCGTGCCGCGCCGCGGACGCGGTCCTCCTGGCCGCGGTCGGCGGCCCGAGATGGGACACCACCGACCCTGACAGGCCGCGCCCCGAGCAGGGCCTGCTGGGGTTGCGCAAGGGCCTCGGGCTGTTTGCCAACCTGCGGCCGGTGAAGCCGTTGCCGGCCCTCTACGATGCCAGCCCGCTGAAGCGTGAGCTGATCGAAGGCACCGACCTGCTTGTGGTGCGAGAGCTGACGGGCGGCATCTACTTCGGCGAGAAGACCCGCACCAAGGACTCCGCCTCCGATGCCTGTGTCTACACGCGCAGCGAGATTGAGCGCATCGCCCGGGTCGCGTTCGGCGCCGCGCGGGCGGGTGGGCGCCGTGTCACCAGCGTCGACAAGGCCAACGTGCTGGAGACCAGCCGCCTCTGGCGCGAGGTCGTCCACGAGCTCCACGGCGTCGAGTTCCCAGACATCGAGCTCGAGGACCTGCTGGTCGACAACGCGGCGATGCGGCTGATCGCCGCGCCGCGCCACTTCGGCGTGATCCTGACCGAGAACATGTTCGGCGACATCCTCAGCGATGAGGCGGCGATGCTCACAGGCTCGATCGGGATGCTCCCGAGCGCCTCGCTGGGCGAGGACGGGCCGGGGGTGTTCGAGCCCGTCCACGGCTCGGCCCCCGACATCGCTGGCACGGGGGCCGCCAATCCGCTGGCGATGTTCCTCTCGGCGGCGCTGATGCTGCGCCACGGATTCGCTATGGAAGCTCAGGCCTCGGCGGTAGAATCAGCGGTCGATCGGGCGCTGGCCGACGGGCTGCGCACGCAGGACCTGGGGGGCGACGCCACCACCGCGCAAGCCACCCAGGCAGTCCTCCAACATCTATAAGGGAGCAGTCGTGGAACAAGCGGACCTCATCTGGCACAACGGAGAGCTCGTTGCCTGGGAGGACGCCAAGGTCCACGTACTGACCCATGGTCTGCATTACGGCACGGGGGTGTTTGAGGGCGTGCGTGCCTACGAGACGCCGCAGGGAACCGCGATCTTCCGCAATCGCGACCACCTCCAGCGCCTGCTCGACTCAGCCGAGCTCTACTACATGCCGGTTCCCTATTCGCTGGCGGAGCTGCAGGCCGCCACCCACGAACTGATCGCCGCCAACGAGCTGCGGGAGTGCTATATCCGCCCGATCGTGTTTCGTGGCTACGGGCAGATGGGCCTGTATCCGCTCGATTGCGATGTCGACGTGGCGATCGCGGCGTGGCCCTGGGGGGCCTATCTGGGCGAGGAGTCAAAGCTCCAGGGGATCCGCGCCAAGGTCTCCAGCTGGCGGCGGATCCCCCACGATGCGTTGATCCCCCAGGCCAAGGCCTCCGGTCAATACCTCAACAGCGTGCTGGCCAAGATCGAGGCGTCCAAGGCCGGCTATCAGGAGGCGATCCTGCTCGACGCGCAAGGGTTCGTGTGCGAAGGCTCGGGGGAGAACATCTACACGGTGCGCGACGGTCAGATCCTGACCCCGCCGCAGACGGCCGGGATCCTGGACGGCATCAGCCGCAAGTCGATCATCAAGATCGCCCGCGATCTCGGCTACGAGGTCGTCGAACGCAACATCGCCCGCGCGGAGCTGTATCTGGCCGAGGAGGTCTTTTTGTCTGGCACGGCCGCGGAGCTGGTGCCGGTGCGTGAGATTGACGACCACCTGATCGGCGCGGCCAAGACCGGCGAATCCGCCGGCGCCGGTCCGATCACGCTGGAGATCCAGCGCGTGTTCGACGATGCGCTGCACGGTCGCGACCCCCGCTACGTCGACTGGCTCGATGTGGTCAAAGTGCCTTCCAAAGCGGCATGACTCGGATCGAGCTGTATGACACGACCCTCCGCGACGGGATGCAGGGGGAGGGTATGTCGTTGTCGGCGGACGAGAAGCTGCGCGTCGCCCACCGGCTCGACGAGCTGGGAATCGATCTGATCGAGGCGGGCTTTCCGAGCTCGAATCCCAAGGAGATCGAGCTGTTCGAGCTGCTGGCGCGGGAGAGCTTTGCCCACGCGCGGATCGCCGCCTTCGGGATGACGAGGCGCCGCGGCGTCGGTGCCGCGGATGATCCGGCGCTGCGCGTGCTGGCCGAGAGCTTCGCACCGGTGTGCACGCTGGTGGGAAAGACCTGGGAGCTGCATCTGGAGAAGGTCGTCAAGGTCGACCGCCAGGAGAACCTGCGGATGATCGCCGACTCGATCGCGTTCCTGGTCGGAGAGGACAAGACGGTCATCTACGACGCCGAGCACTTCTTCGACGGCTTTGCCGATGACCCGGCCTACGCGCTTGCGTGTCTGCGGGTGGCCGCCGACGCCGGCGCCGAGACAGTGGTCTGTTGCGACACCAACGGCGGAACGCTGCCCGACCGGGTCGCTGCGGCGATGGACGAGGTGAGCCGTGCGCTCGGTCTCAGCGGCGTCACGGTCGGGATCCACTGTCATGATGACGCGGCATGCGGGGTTGCCAACACCCTGGCCGCCGTCGGGCAGGGGGCGACCCACGTCCAGGGGACGATCAACGGCTACGGCGAGCGCTGCGGCAACGCGAACCTGATCTCGATAATCCCCAACCTGCAGCTCAAGCTCGGCTATGAGTGCCTGACCGGCGCGCAGCTGGCCTCGCTCACTCCGACGGCGCAGTTCCTGGCCGAGCTGCTCAACCTCAACCCCGATCCCGATGCGCCCTACGTCGGTCGCAACGCATTTGCCCATAAGGGCGGCATGCACGTCGCCGGCGTGTCGGCCGATCCCGCGACCTTCGAGCACATCGACCCGGAGCTGGTGGGCAACCGCCGGGAGGTGCTGATCTCCGAGCTGTCGGGCAAGGGCACGGTCCGCTCCCGTGCGCGCGATGCGGGCATCGAACTCGACGACGGCGCCGCCAGCCGCGTCGTTGCACGCGTCAAGGATCTAGAGCACCGCGGCTACCACTACGAGGCCGCGGACGGCTCGTTCGAGCTGCTGCTGCGTAAGGAGACCGGGGAGTACGAGCCGCTGTTCCGGCTGGAATCCTGGCGCGTGATCGTCGAGCAGCGTGCCGACGGCCGGGTCGAGACCGAAGCGACGATCAAGATCTGGGTCGGAGGCGAGCGCTATGTGCGCACCGCCGAGGGCAACGGTCCCGTCAACGCGCTGGACCGGGCGCTGCGCCAGGCGCTGGTCGAGATCCACCCCGACCTACAAGACATCGACCTGGTCAACTTCAAGGTCAGGATCCTCGATGAGGCCAAGGGCACCGGCGCGGTGACGCGCGTACTGCTCGACGCCTCCGACGGGAAGGAGGTCTGGGGGTCGATCGGCGTTTCAGAGAACGTGATCGAAGCTTCCTGGGAGGCCCTGGTCGACTCGCTGGAGTACGGCATGCAGGGAAGCCGGCGCCTGACGCACGGCGCGGCGACTTCGGCGCCGCTCGAGTGACCGATCAACAGGTCATCGAGGCGGCGGGCGACACGATCCCGCTCGCCCAGCCGGTGTTGGGCGCTGCCGAGGAGGAGCGGGTCCTGGCCGTGCTGCGCTCCGGGCGGCTTTCGCTGGGGCCGCTGCTGGCGCAGTTCGAGTCGGCCTTCGCCGCGCAGGTCAACGCCCTGCACGCGAGTGCGGTTTCGAGCGGCACGGCAGGACTGCACCTCGCGCTGAGGGCGGTGGGGGTCGTGGACGGGACCGAGGTGGTGACCAGCCCGTTCTCGTTCGTCGCCAGCGCCAACGTGGCTCTCTACGAGCGTGCCCGGCCGGTGTTCGCCGACATCGACCCCGTAACGCTGAACCTGGACCCCGACGCCGCTGCTGCCGCGGTGACCGAGCGGACCGCCGCGCTGCTGCCAGTGCACGTGTTCGGCTATCCGGCCGACCTGCCGGCGCTGGAGCGGATCGGGCTGCCGATCGTGGAGGACGCCTGCGAGGCGCTCGGCGCCAGCTACGCCGACGGCAGACCGGTGGGCGGCCGCGGGCATCCCGCGGTGTTCGGCTTCTATGCCAACAAGCAGCTGACCACCGGCGAGGGCGGCATGGTCACGATGTCGGCGCCGGCGGTCAAGCAGCAGATCGACTCGGAGCGAAACCAGGGCCGAGCCCCGGACATGGGCTGGCTCGATCATGACCGTCTCGGGTTCAACTACCGGCTGTCTGACATCGCATGCGCGCTCGGGCTCGCACAGCTCGAGCGTCTGGACGAGATGCTCGCCGGTCGCGCCCGCGTCGCCCAGCGCTACCGCGAGGCGCTGGGGGCCGTGGAGGGTCTCACGCTGCCGTGTGAGGACGCCGGCGGCAACCGGCGGGGCTGGTTCGTGTACGTCGTCCAGCTGCCGCATGGCGTCGACCGCGACGACACGGTGCGGGCCCTGGCCGGACGCGGGGTGCCGAGCAAGCCGTACTTCCCGGCGATCCATCTGATGAGCTACTACCGGGAGCGCTTCGGCCACCGCGAGGGCGAGTTCCCCGTATGCGAGGACGTCGCCGCGCGGTCGATCGCGCTGCCGTTCTTCCCGCAGATGAGCGACGGGCAGGTGGAGCGGGTGGCTCACGCGCTGAGCGACGTGCTGGCCGGCTGACGTTCCCGCGGTACGTCGACCCGCCCGCCCGGCAGGGGGCCCGTACTATGCGCTGGCCATGTCCCGCTTTGCCCAGCCCCCGGATCCAGTCTTCCGGACGATCAACGACTCGATCGGTTTCGACTGGCGCCTCGGGCCCTACGACGTGGAGCAGTCGCGTGCCCACGCCGCGATGCTCGCTGCCCAGGGGATCATCAGCGATCAGGACCGCCAGGAGCTCGACCAGGGTCTCGAGCA
This sequence comes from uncultured Actinomycetes bacterium, assembly GCA_937888775.1. The sequence continues at coordinate 8,850 of CALAQT010000235.1, forward strand.
GGTGGGACGGGAGCTGAGCGACGGATCGTTTCCGTTTGCCGACGGCGATGAGGACATCCACATGGCCGTCGAGCGCCGCCTGACCGAGATCGTCGGTCCGGTCGGCGGCCGCCTGCACACCGCCCGTTCGCGCAACGATCAGGTCGCCACCGACATGGCGATGTTCGTGCGGGCCCACGCCCACGAGGCTCGGGCGCGGATCGCCGGCTTGGCCCAGACGCTGCTGAGGCTCGCGATCGAGCACCTCGACTGGCCGATGCCCGGTTACACGCACCTCCAGCGCGCCCAGCCCGTGTATCTCAGCCATCACCTGCTGGCCTACCTGTGGATGCTCGTGCGCGACCGCGAGCGTTTCGCCGCGGTCGTCGCCGCCACCAGCCGGCTCCCGCTCGGCGCCGGGGCCCTGGCGGGCGTCAATTTCGACACCGATCGCACCTGGGTCGCCTCCGAGCTCGGCTTCTCCGCTGTGGCACAGAACTCCATCGACGCCGTCTCCAACCGCGATTTCGTGCTCGACTACCTGTCCGCCGCCGCGATCTGCGCCACCCACCTGTCCCGGCTGGGCGCGGAGATAGTGCTCTGGTCCAGCGAGGAGTTCGGCTTCTGCGAGGTGTCCGACGCGTGGGCGTCGGGCTCCTCGATCATGCCCCAGAAAAAGAATCCGGACGCCGCCGAGCTGCTGCGCGCCAAGGCACCGCGGATCGTGGCGCACCTGGTGGCATTGCACGGTGTCATGCACGGCCTGCCGCTGACCTACAACAAGGATCTGCAGGAGGACAAGGAGCACCTGTTCGACTGCACGGACACGTTGGAGGCGTCGCTGGCCGCCGCCGACGGCATGCTGGCCTCGATCAGCTTTCGCCGCCCGCGCCTGGCGGAGGCCGCATCAGACGAGTTCCTGGCGGCGACCGACATCGCCGACCTGCTGGTGCGCCGGGGGATGCCGTTCCGCGAAGCGCACGGCGTCGTCGCGGGCCTGGTGCGCCGGGCGATCGAGCAAGCCAAGCCGCTGTCGGCGCTAAGCCGCGCCGAGCTGGCCGAGCACTCTGCGCTGCTCGACGACGAGTTCTATACGTTGCTAAAGGACGGCGCCTGGCTTGAGACCAAGGTGTCCGAAGGGGGCACGAGCCTGGCGCGGGTGCGCGAGCAACTCGCGCTCGCCCGTATCGCATTGCAGTGAAGCGAGCCTTCTATGACCGGCCGGTGCTACAGGTCGCCCGCGAGCTCGTCGGGTGCCTGGTCATCCACGGAGCCTGCTCGGGTGTGATCGTCGAGACCGAGGCCTATCACGACTCCGAACCGGCCTGCCATGCGTTCGTCGGCCTGACACCTCGGACGCGCACGCTGTTCGGACCGCCAGGGCTCACCTACGTGTATCGCTCCTACGGCATCCATGCGCTTCTCAACGCCGTGACCGAACCTGAGGGGGTCGGCGCCGCGGTGTTGATCCGAGCTCTGGAGCCGCTCGACGGGATCGAAGAGATGCGAGCTCGGCGGGGTGTCAGGCCGATCCGTGACCTGTGCTCAGGTCCGGGAAAGCTGACCCAGGCGCTGGGCATCGGGCTTGAGCACAACGGCATCGACCTCCATCACGGGGAGGTGGTGATCGAGCCGCCGCCGGGCGCCTGGCGCGGCATCCCTATCACCGTCGACCGGCGCATCGGGATCACCCGGGCGGTCGACCTACCGTGGCGCTTCTGCGCCGCCGGCAGTCGGTTCCTGTCCCGGCCCGTTGCGCCGGAAGCCGTGCGCTGAAGCCGGCGGGGTCGGGAGTGCCGGCGAGGTCGCTCCCCTGAGCGCGAGTCGCCCCGTCAGCCGGTCAACTTCGCACCGGTGCACGCCGAAACGGCGGTTGGGAAGTTGACGATGATCATCACGGTCAACTTCGCACTCGTCGTCTGGGCGTGCACGAGTGCGAAGTTGACCGGATCCGCGGCCCGGGTTCGTAGACGACACGCCGGCCGCCCTCACCAGCACCCTCTCACCAGCACCTCTCACCAGCGCCGTTCTCGCCCCGGTGCCTGATGGCGGCCCAACAGTCGTCGCAGTCGCTCGGCAGTGGTCTCACCAGCGCCGTTCTCGCCCCGGTGCCTGATGGCGGCCCAACAGTCGTCGCAGTCGCTCGGCAGTGGTCTCACCAGCGCCGTTCTCGCCCCGGTGCCTGATGGCGGCCCAGCAGTCGTCGCAGTCGCTCGGCAGTGGTCTCACCAGCGCCGTTCTCGCCCCGGTGCCTGATGGCGGCCCAGCAGTCGTCGCAGTCGCTCGGCAGCGGTCTCACCGCCGCAATTCTCGCCCCGGCGCCAAACGACCCCCAGGCATCGGCGCAACCCGGTGATGCCCTTCCAGGCGGACGAACCGTCAGGCCGGAGCTGGCGCCTCCGGCGCGATCCGGCACACGGCAATGTCCTGACTACGCGTCGTGCTGTCGTCCCGTAGGCCGTAACGCCGCACGGTCGCCTCCGGCAGCTGCTCGAGGTAGGCCCGCAGCTCGACCTGAAATCCGGCGTCCACCAGCCGCTGAAGGTAGTCGTGACCGTAGGTCCGGACGTGGTCGGCCTGCCCCCAGCGGCGCAGACGCTCATCGGGATCGACGACGGCCGGATCCTCATCGGTTTGATCGATGTCATCGATCGGATGCTGGAGCAGGGCCAGCCCGTCGGGCCTGAGCACCCGCCGCAGCTCGCTCAGCGCCTGGCGGTCGTCAGGCACATGCTCCAGAACGTGGCTGCAGAGGATCAGATCGAAGCTGCCGGCGCCGAACGGAAGCTGGGTGATGTCCATCGGCCGGCTGATCATCGGCGAGCGCTGGAGATCTCCCGTCACATAGTCGACGTTCTCCATCGTCGTGAGGCGAAGGAAGAAAGCCAGATCGGGAGCGATCTGGAGCACCCGGATCGGCCGGGACAGGAGGTCGGTCTCACGTTGCAGATAAAGCCACAGCACCCGCTGGCGTTGAAACGAGCCGCACCGCGGGCATCTGGCGTTCTCCAACCGCCAGCCCGAAGTTCGAAAGGTCATGAAGCGCCTGAAATGCCCGTCGCAGCACGGGCATTCGCAGCGATCGCCGCGGAAGAACCACGGCAGAACGAGGCCGCCGGCCCGGCGCAGCCAGTAACGGAGATATGCCGCCCAGGCGCCCTCGGGAGCTAGCAGGCGGGATTTGACGCGCTCTACGAGTTCCATCCACAGGCCATCAATTAGGGCTCGCGACCTTAGCCGCCGCCGCCGATTCCAGCTCCGCCTGACCCGCCTGACCCCGATCCGCCGCCCGTGCCGCCGCCGGTTCCACCGCCCGTGCCGCCGCCGGTGCCGCCACCCGTGCCGCCGCCGGTGCCGCCACCCGTGCCG
>CALAQT010000236.1 GCA_937888775.1 uncultured Actinomycetes bacterium
TCCACAGCCAAGCGAGCGTGCGAGGAAGCTGGCCCGACGCTGTCGCTTCGGACGACGTCCGAGCGCGTCGACCATTTGCCCGAAGGTCGAACCACCCCGGTCTCCGCAAAGGGGGCCGGGGCTTTGGCCTCTGGTTGGCGTCGGGACCGGGTTCAGCGGCTGCTCGATGCCCTCGTCCCTGGCCAGCGTTGAGCCTCTGGTGTGTTTAGGACCCCTACGCTCGAGCGTACAAAATGGCGCCGTGTGTCCGTCGAAGCGGGCCCACTCCACGGAGCGTCACGCTCGGCTCTTCGCTCGAGTGATCGGCTCGCGCCCCGGTAGGCGAGCGGCTATGCTCGCGCCCGAAGTCCCGCCCATCCAAAGAAGGGGAGCCAGCACGTGCGCCGTCTGACTTGTGTCACCTTGCTCGTATCTGCATTCGGCTTATGCTCTGTTACACCGGGCTACGCTGAAGGCGGGCCGAGCATCGCTACCGCGCCGGCGATCGCCCCCGGGGTTCAGGAGTTCGGGAGCCTGTCTTCACCCGTGGGTGAACACGTCGACCTAGGTGTTTGCTACACCGCGTTTCGATCCTGGTGGTTGCTGCCCACGATCGCTGGTGATGCAATACAGATCGACTGGGAAGCGCTCAACGGCGGCGTCACGCTGAACCTCCTACCGGCTGGCACCACGGACTTCAACTTCCCTCAGGCCACGCCCCTCACATCCGGCGGGCTCAGCGCGGCCAACAACAAGGGCGAACTCAAGTATCAGGCGGCTGGGGCAGGCAATGTGCCCGTCGAGTTCATCGTCAGGGACGGTGGGGGGGGGAGCTGCGGGCGGGTCTTTCAAGCTCCCGGCCCGTACAACTTCACCCTTCTTGTCACGCATGCTCTCAACTTGGCGCTACCAAACGTCGGCACCCTGCGCCCGGCTGGCGCGCTGACGGTCGCCGTGCACAACCCCGAAGGCGGACCGATCAACGATCCAGCCGTCCGTGTCGAAGTCCAGATCAAAGGCCGCGGCTCGTGGTACACGATTGGCGTCGCTGGCGTGACGACCTCTGCGGCCGTGGTGCCGTTCAAGATCCCGAGGCGGCTCCGCCACCAGCATGTGACCCTGCGGGCGCTTGCGAATGGGGTCGGCTACGGCCCGGCGTCGAGCTCGCATCTCAAAGTGCGGACGCGCTAGGCGTAGGTCGCATCGTCTGAGCCTCCGCGGGGTGCCTGATGCGCGCCCGCCGACCCGGGACCCGTCCAACGCTCAACACGGCGCACCCGGGGATGCTGCGAAGGGCTCATCGAGCCGCCCGCGACCGTGCGTCTCCCGGTGCACAACGCCGCCAAATGTGGTGGAGGCCGTGAAATACGGCCTCACGCAGCACAAGGACTACAAACCCGATGGCGCAACCGCTGGCCGCCACTTCTAACCGTTGTGAGCCGCTGCCTGCACGCGCCGCTCGCCGCCGATCGGGCGGAGGTGTTCACCCGGGCGTTTCGGCTCTCATCCACAGGATCATCGAGTGGGTACGCACGGTCCGCGAGGAGTGCCTGGACTGGCCTGCTCATCTTTGGCAAAGGGGCAACTCGAGCGAACGCTCCACACCTACATCGACCACTACAACCGCCAGCGGCCCCACCGGGCGCTCGGGCTCGCGGCGCCAGACCCGCCACGCGAGCTGATTGCGTTCCCGCACGCGGCCGGGGCTCGCGAGCAGTCTGAGCTTCCCGTGTTAGTCGACATCGGACGATCGGGGCGCTTGAAGTACCCCAGCTGCCCAGGAATCCTCGGGAAAAGGTGGCGCAGGCGCTTGCTGGCGACCGCCAGGAACCGCCGGTCAGACGGTATCCCCATGATCGCCTGCGCGACGCAGAGCGTGACGAGCTCCGCGTCTGTGACGCTTCTCCTGGCGTCCCACGGCCGTCCACCATTTGCCCGAAGGTCGAACCATCCTGGCCCCAGATGATGGGGCCGGGGTTCGGCTTCCGCAGGACGTCCGGACCGCATACGAAGACTCGTTGAAGCTCTGAGCGCCGGTCGGTCTTGAGACGACAGTGGGGACTAGTAGCTGGCTCAAGAGGATGCCCAGCCCGGCCAGATGCGGCGTGTGGACTTCCCAGGGAAGTCCAAGAGGGTATCGTCGGGTTGATGCCTAACGACCTGACGGGGGACTCCGCCGATGGCTAGATCGCTCTCATGGTCGTAGGCAGTCGCCGAAGATGACGACGGTCGCCTCTATCTGGCTTGTATTGATCCTTGGCGCTGCCGCCAGCCTGAAGGCATGGCGGGCGGATCGGGCTGCCGCGGCGCTTGCGACGTACGGCATCGCAAGCGGGCGAGGCCAGCGCGTGACGGTCTGGGCGCTCATCTCGGTCGAGTTCGCGTTGGCGAGCGCCTTGGCGGTGGGTGTGCCGTGGGCGGCAGGTGCCATCGCCGGGCTCTGTCTCGCGTTTACTGTCCTTACGTTGGCGGCGCTGCTGGCGGGTCGCAAGGGTCGGCCGTGCGCATGTTTCGGGAGTGCCTCTCGGCTGGGCTGGTCCTCGCCGAGTCGTGCGGCGGCACTGGCGGCGGTGGCGGGCGTGATGGCCCTCGGGTGGCTGCCGCAGGCACCCTCGGGCTATGACCAATGGCTAACGGTAGGCCTGTCTGTCAGCGTCGCGGCGGTTGCGGCTCTCGCAGTAGCAGTGCTTGCTCTCGCCCGTGAGGTCGGCGTGCTGCGTCTAGGGGTGGGCGGCCGGGGAGCGTTGGAAATTCCCCACGAGGGTCCACAAGTGGGCTCGCGGCAGGCGTGGGCGGCGGCGGTGCACAGGGCCCCCCGAGCGTTGCTGCGGCTGGCGATCTTTACCTCTGAGGGTTGCCCGCTGTGCCGGCAGGTCGAGCCCGCGGTGCAGCATGTTGCTGCCGATCCATTGCTAGCGGTACGGCTCTTCGATGAGGCCGCGGACTCCGCGACTTGGAGACAGGCTGAGGTACCGGGAAGCCCGTATGCCGTCGCGCTGAACCTCGAAGGGGTTGTCCTGGCGAAGGGGACGTTCAACAGCCTTGGCCAGCTTGAGAGCATCCTCGGCACTGCTCGCGTCCGCGAAAAGGAACTCCCGGTTGCCGCCTGACCCCCCCGAGGAGCATTTCGCTGACGCGGTTCTGCGTCACAGCAGCCGCCGCGGATTCCTGGAGTGGGCTGGTATGGCGATCATTGGGCTGGCCGGGGCAGGCACTGCTGCAAGGGCGGTGCTTCCCGACGAGGCGGACGCGTACACGAATTTCTGCGGTCACACCTACACGACCGGTAACTGCCCGCACCCGACCGGCCTACCGAGGGTGGACCGCCACGACTACCCGCTGCGTGCCAGCGACGGACACCCAGTCGATGATCTCGGGCGCCCGATCAACGCTCAGGGCCACCCGGTCGATGACCACGGCCACATCCTTCGCGAACCAGACGGCGAGCCGCTGTCGCCGGGACCGCGATCGAAGGTCTGCCCGGCTGCAGGTCGGGATTACGGCCTGAAGCTCCAAACCGACGGCTCCTGGTATCGGTGTTGTGGAGGGCGGGTGCGCAGGTTGATGGACTGCTGTGGCTATACGAATGTGCGCATCAACGGCGACGCTGCCCTGACCGGCTACTGCTACGCGGGACGCAACGTCTTCTGTGTGCAGTACTACGACACGATGATGCCTTGCTGAGCGGGCTGGCCATCTGCGCCGCGATCACCGCGCTTATCGCCGGAGTCACCGGTGCCTGGTCACCGTGCGGTTTCTCGATGGTCGAGACGATCGGTAGCGCTCTCGGCGACGCTCGACGAGCTGCCACGCTGGCGGCGAGCGTGACGTTCGCTGTCGGCGCCGTGATCGGCGGCATCGTGACATTCGGTGGGCTTGCTGTGGTGGGGAACCTGGTCGACCACGGGGCGAGCGGTCTACGAGAGGCTCTGGGCGCAACCCTCGCGTTGGCGGCCGCCATCGCGGACTGGCGGGGTGTGAAGATCGCACCTCAGATCCGCCGGCAGGTACCCGAGCGCTGGCGCTGGACGATGCCGCTACCCCTGGCTTGCAGCCTTTACGGCGTCCTGTTGGGGCTTGGGTTCACCACGTTCGTGCTCACGTTTGCGGTGTGGGCGCTGGCGGGTATCAGCTTCGCCGCGGGCAACCCGACCCTGGGAGTGCTCGTCGGTGTTGCGTTCGGTGTGGGACGAGCTCTGCCCGTCTTGTGGATGGCGCCCAGTCTCCACAGCGGCGGCGGGGCCCGACGACTAGATGAGATGGCCACCGAGCCGCGAATGTGGCTCGGCCTGCGCCGGCTCGACGCGCTCGGGCTGAGCCTGTGCGCTCTGTTTCTAAGCGGCGCGAGCGCAACGGCAGCGGTGTTGCCCAACGCGACGGACCCCTCGGCAGCACGTGGCGAGTTGGCGTGGCAACAGGTCAACGGTCCAGGTGAGCTGCGCCTGCAATCCGGTCGGACGATCCCCTTGCCCGGAAGCTACCCGGCGCTCGGCGAATCACTGATCGCCTGGCAGAAAGAAGGCCAGATCACAGTCGCCGATCCAACCTCCATGGCGGCCATGGCCACCTTTCCCGTAGCGGGCGTAAACGCTCTAGCTGTCTCAGACACCTGGATCGTCTACCGAGACCAGGGGTCACACGGTGAGGAGGACCTCATCGGCGTTTCACTCCTCATCCCTGCAACGAGGCGCTACATCGCCGGCTCGAAGCGAGCGGGAGAGATCGGGCGTCCAGCGCTCGACGGCTCGAATGTCGTCTTCACCGACGACACTCCACTGCGCAACACGATCGCGATGGTAAATCTGTCGACCGGTGCACGCCGCGTCCTGCGCTCCACCCAACGCGGCGCTGCGTTATTGAACCCCTCCATGCTGAACGGCCGGCTGCTCTATGAGCGAGTTGATCGCTGCGCTCAGCAGCTCCGCATCGGGTCACCCAGCACAACGAGGAACGACCGGGTGCTACTCAGCCTGCCGTCGACGGTGCAACGCGATCCGGGATATCAGCCCGGATACGAACACGCCTACAACACCGCGAGCCTCTGTCTCAATCGCGCCACCGGCCCAGGCGGCACGAGGCAGCTTGGGCCGACTGCCCTGGGTGCCTCGGCCGCCTACGTCACCGAGATACCGTCGAATCGCCCTGATGCTCACATCATCACCGTCTCACGCTAGCTCCTCCGCTCGTCGTCGTCAGCGCGAGGCAGCCCGATGTCGCAGAGTACGCCGAGCGCATTGAGAGCCACGATGTGAGCCATTCTGGGACGGAGACTCCACCAAACTGGGGTCAGATCACCGGCGTACGGGCCGGGCGTAGTCCCTGTGACGGTCACCACAGCAGGAGGCACGAGCAACCCAGGCGGCTCAGCCGATCAGTACAGGTACGTGAACCCGGCCTACGTCATTCGCACGAGCAACCCGCTCATGACTCCCGGTCCGTTCGGCACCGGCAACAGCCCCCGCTCATCGACCGAACCGCCGAGACTCGGAGTCCTGGGCTGCGGACGCAGACGACGTTACGAGGCGACTGCTCGCCCCGCTGTTCGAGGCGATCTCGCGGCGAGGGTACAGGACGTTGAGCGACCGCGAAGATCGTCCCGCGACGGCTGGCTGACCGCGCGGCACTACTCCTGCGCCGGTGGCCGACCACAGAGCACGAGGGCGCGCCCAACCGGCGTAAGTTTCACGTGGCTCAAGATGTCTGGCCGGATCGCCCCCTCCGGGCGCTGTGGTGCCACGAGATGGAGGCGAGCGACGTTGACTTAAGAGCGGGAACGCCCGCCGGCGGGCTGCCGCTTGGCGTGGGGAGCGAGCGCAGCGTCAGGCGTCGGTTTGGCTGCTGCTCGTCGTCCGATGCGAGCGTCTCGCTCGTGCGCTACGAGACGACTGCTCGTCGCGCAAAGCGTCAGCGCTGTGGATTACGTACGAGGTTCCGGGATCAAGAACGCGGAACACTCTGTCCTATCGAGAGTGATCCCCGGCCGACCAGAGTCCGAGCGCCCTCTCCCTAACCCGCCCCGGACTTGGTCGATCCCCCTTAGGTGCTGTTGGCACTTGTGTGTGGCATGGCCGTACCGGGCGTCTGGGTGAGACCGGCTCTCTGAGCCGCTCTGGCCCGGTCTTGCCTTGGGTTGGCTTTACATCGGCCCGGCGATGGACTATGGTCGCCGCACCGGAACGGATTTCCGACTGGTTGCCTGTCCCGGTGATCGGGGCGGCCTGCCGCTTGGGCTTGCGCTCGAATTAGGGGGCACAAGCTGCCCAAAGGACTGGAGGGTGCGAAAGCTGTTCCCGCGAACGAATTGCTGGACGCGGCAGCAGCGGTTCGCTGCCCACTCTCGTTCGCGACCATAGCCCGAGACCGGACCCTCACGGCGCTCTCCACCGGGCTCGGCGATAAGGACGGAGGTTTCCACAACGCCATGACCAGAGATGCGCTCATGGCGTTTATCAACCAGGACGAAGCGATCCGCTCTGACGGTCGTAGCGGGCTACCCGACGATCTTGGTGACTACGTGGCCGATGACCCAGCCGACCCCGGCGCTCACGCCGCCGATCAGCAGCACCTGCAGACCTGCGAACAGCAGTCGCTGGCGGGCGACCGAGCCCTTGATGACGCCCAACACGAACAGCGCGACGAGCGTGCAGGCGATGCTGACCGGGAGCGCGACGTGGACGGCGAAGAGGAAGTAGGGCCATAGCGGGATGATCGCTGCCCCGAGGTAGGTGGCCCCGACAACGAGCGCGTCGCCGCCGGCGTCGCCGCCCGCATCGGGGGATAGGCCGAGCTCCTTCTGGACCTTCGTGCGCAGGAAGACGTTCGGGTTCGCGGAGAGGCCCTGGGCGACCTGCTCGGCCGCGGCCCGCTCGAGTCCCTCCTCCTCGAGTATGAGTGCGAGCTCGGCAATCTCGCGCTCGGGCTCCGCCTCGATCTCCCGGCTCTCATCCTGGATCTCGGCGACGTAGAGGCCCTCCTCGGCCTCGCTGGCCAGATAGGACCCGCCGCCCATCGCGATAGACCCAGCGACCGCCTCAGCCAGCCCGGCGACGAGGATTGCCGCCTTTCCGGGGTTCGCAGCGGCCATGCCCGTCACGACGCCGAGCGGAACGAGCAGCCCGTCCTGCGCGCCGAGGACGAACTCTCGTATGCGCGACAGCCGCTCTATGCGCGCCGCCTCGCCGAGCGCGTGCTCACGGATGTGGACGCGAGCCTGCTCACGCTGCGCCTCGCCGATCGGCTCCATCGCCCAAT
>CALAQT010000237.1 GCA_937888775.1 uncultured Actinomycetes bacterium
CTGGAGTTCAGACGTGTGCTCTTCCGATCTCCGCACGCCTCGGCGCTCGTGGGCCGCTCCCGCGCCGGCGCCGTCGCCGTGCGCATGGCGAAGGCCGGAACCGCAGGCTGGTACGCACCCCCAGCCGGCAAGGCGCCAGCTTCGGGAGCCCCCGCGGACAGCACCAGCCGCCAACAGGGAGGGCAGGCGCACATTGGCGCCGGATCAGACCGCCGGCCTACGGCGCCAGCGGCGAGTAGCGGCGGCACCTCGGGTCAGTCGGCCGCGCGCGCAGCGAGTGGCTCTCAGCCGAGTGCCGGACAAACGCGCCTGGCGGCGCAGCGTGACGCTGCCCCAGCCACACGTCCCGGTGCGCCTATCCCGCGCTCCGTCGAGAAGCGACCGCCGCGACCGGCCGCGTCACCGAAGCCGGCGACCCGCAACTTCGCGCAGCCGCCTCCGCCGCCGCGGAGCGGCAACCGTCCGGGACGGGGCAAGCGATGACCCCGACGCTGCGGCGGTTGAACGACCGCGAGCGCTACTACGGGTTGACCTGGCCCGGATGGGTCGCGCTCGCTGTCTCGGGCGCCGTCCTGTACGGGGCGGCGCGGATCTCGCCGTTCGGGCTCCGCGCGACCGTGACCGTCGTCGTGCTGGTGATCGCGTTCGTCGCGAGCGTCGCGCTCGCGCTGCAGGGCCAGACGATCGGCCCGGGCCGCTACCTGCTCGCGCTCTACCGCTACCGCCGGCAGCCCAAGCACCTCGCGCCACCAACTGAGCCGGACAAGCACGGCCTCGTCCTCAACGCAAGGCCAGCCCCCGAGGGTGAGCTCGAGCCGGCGTTCGATGGAGTCCGTGCGTGACCGGGTCGCTGGCGCAGCTGTTGCCGGTGTCGCTGGTCGAGCCTGACGGGTTGATCGTCACGACCGCTGGCGCGTATGTGCGGCTGATCGAGTGCGAGCGGGTGCCGAACACCGTGACCGCGGACCCGACGACGCTCGCGACGATCGAGCGCGCCTACGCAAACGTGTGCCGGACGATCCCTGACCACCAGGGGATCGTCGTCTACGCCCAGACCGACCCGGTCCCGATGAAGGAAGCGCTCGCCGGCGATTTCGAGCTTGCTCAGGCGGCCGCGGCTGCCGATCGGGCCGGCGGGCATGACGAGCTCGCGGTCGCCCGCGAGCTGCTGCTGGAGGCAACGACGCAGACCGTGCTCGCCGCAGCCGGCGCCGAGCAACCCGCCGTCGCAGCGCGCTGGTGGGTCGCCGTCCCCTACCGGCCGCGCGTCGAGGATCCGCGGGAGCAGCTCAAGGCGCTCGCCGCCAGTTCACGCGGCCGAACGCTGTGGTCGGGACATCGCGACGCGGCCGACGACAGCGCCCGGGTCACCTCGCAGATCGAGGGCGCACTGCGCGCGGCCGGGATCGAGACCTACCTCCTCGACGGGACGCAGACGCTCGCGCTGCTGTGGGAGCGCTTGCACCCTGCGGCCGATGAGGAGTGCGATTTCCTGGCGCTCGCGGCCGGGTGCGAAGTCGCCGCGGCGACCACACTCGAGGAGGCGCGGGGCGCACGTCACCGGCTGGTGACGGCGTGCTGCGAGGGCGCCGAGTGCGGGATCGACGCCGGCGAAGATCCCGGATGGTTGCGCCACGCCGACGGGACGCTCGAGGAGATCCTGCACCTGGGATCGCCGCCCGCGCACACCGACCCGTCGTGGCTCTCCCATCTGCTGTGCTGCCCACTTCCGGCGACGCTCGCCGTCCACATCTCGGTGGGCGGCCGGGCTCGCGAGCAGGCGCGGCAACGTAGGCGGTGGAAGCGGCTGCGGGCCGCGGTGCTCTACAAGGAGCGCCGCGCCCGTCTCGTCGGGTCCGATGAGCAGGAGGCGCTCGAGGAGGCGGCCGTGGTGGACGCCGAGCTCGCAGCGGAGATCGGCGCGAGCGTGTATCGGGTCGGGATCTACTGCTCGATCCGCGACCCGCACGGCCGGCTCGAACCGTTCCAACGCACCGTCAAGCAGACCGCCGCCGAGTTTCACGCCCTCACGAACGCCCGGGTGATCCGCGGCCGGAGGCTGTGCCTGCCCGGGTTCACCTCCACGCTGCCGCTCGGCATCGACGAGCTACGCGCTACCCGGAGCTACGCGCAGCGGAACATCGCGCACTGCGTCGCGCTGACGTCGAGCCGGTGCGGGTCGCCGGGCGGAGTGATCGTCGGGACGGCCGATCCGGGCGGGACGCTCGAGCGCGCCGACCCGTTCGACCCTGTGCACCCCCGCAGGGTGACGCTGATCGTCGGCCCGTCCGGCGGCGGCAAGACGGTCCTCACCAACGCGCTGTGCCTGCGCTACATCGCCCAAGGCGGTCGCACGTTCATCCTCGACCGCTCATCGACCCCTGATGAGCACGGCAACACCCAGGGCACCGGCCACTACGACACGCTCGCATCGCTGATCCCCGGCTCACGCCGCGTCCAGGTCGGCCACGCCGGCGGCGACGTCATCTGCCCGTGGGACGTCTCAGACGCCGCCCGAGTTCCCGCGCACAAGACCGAGCTCCTGCTCGCGCTACACGCGTTGCTGATCGGGCACGCCCACGACCCCGAAGGCCGCGTCCGCACACTCGACTCCGATGAGGAGACGCTGATCCGAACCGGCATCGAAGCCGCCTACCGACTATCGACGGAAACGGGCGAGCGACCGCGAGAGCAACTGCTCATCGATGTGCTTGCCGACCGTGCCGCCGCCGGCACGCTCACCGGCGCCAACGCCGACCGGCTGCAGTCGCTGCTACTGCGTCTCGAGCCGTACGGCGAAGCCGGGTCGCTCGCCCACATCGCCGACCAGGCGACCACGGTTCCAGCGGACACGCCACTGACGGTGTTTGACTTCACCGGCCTGTCGGAGCGGCTGACGCCGGCGCTGATGCTCGCCACCGTCGAGTACGTCGAGCGACAGGTGCAGCGGCTGCGCCGTGCCCGCGTCGACGGCCGGCTCAACCACCTCGGCGCGTGGGCGGGAAAGTGCCAGCTGATCATCGAGGAGGGCTGGGCGCTCACACAGAGCCCAGCTGCCGGCGCCTGGCTGAACGAGTACGCGCGCCGCTCGCGCCACTACGCGCTGTGGTTGATGTTCGTCTCCCAACACTTCCGCGACCTCTCAAACGAACAGGGCCGCGCGCTGCTGGCCAACGGGGCGCTCAGCTTCTGCCTGCAGAACGACCGCGACGATCTCGAGCACGCCCGCGAGCCGCTCGGCCTCTCCGACACCGACATCGCCCAGATACAAGCGCTCCCCAAACAGCAGGGCGTCTACTCGACTGCCTACATGGTCTCCGCCCGCGGCCGCGGCGCCGTCCGCGTCGCGCTCGGCGATCTCGAGTACTGGATCTGCTCCTCAGATCCCGAGCACGACCAGCCCCGCCGCGCCGCCGCCCTGCGTGAAGCCGACGGCAACCCGTGGGAGGCGCTCGTGAAGCTCTGCACCCCCAGCTGGCACGAGCACTACCGCCAAACGCACGGGGCCTCGGGATGACCGACTCGCGTGCCGTGCCCGTCGACGCGGCGGTGCGCCGCCGTCACGGAGCGCTCCCGTGGCTGGCGGGAGTAGGTGTGTTCATGATCGTCATCTCGCCCGTCGTTCTGTTCGCCGGCGCCGGCAACCCGCCCTGCCAGGTCGCAACGCCTGGCCCGTTCCCGATAGGGGCAGGGGCCTGGATAGCGACCGCCTACGGCCCGCCGTGGAACGCGATCAACGGCTCCGGCGTCACCGCGACCGGCTTGAACCTGACCGCCGGCCCGCCTGCATACGAGATCGCCGTCGACCCGGCGGTGATCCCGCTGCAGACCTTCGAGCACGTCACCCCCAACCCGTTCGGCACACGCCACGCCTTCTACGCGGGCGACACCGGCGGCGCGATCATCGGGCAGCACGTCGACATCTACGAATGGCAGGGCCGCGCCGCCCAGGACGCATGGGGCATCCGGCACGTGACCGTCACACCGGCGCCCAACCCCGGCACCGGCAACCTGCTCGGCGAGATCACCCCGACCGCGCCCAGCCAGCCCGCGAGCGCAACCACCCCAACGACCGGGTGCACAACCGCCGCTGGCGGCCCGCTTCCACTCACCCCGGGCCAGCAGGCGAAGATCCTTCCGAGCGGCCTAGCCGCCGCGCCTCAGAACGCGCCCGCTCCGGTCAAGCGCGCGATCGCCGCCGGCAACCAGCTGATCTCAAAGCCGTACGTGTGGGGCGGCGGCCACGGGCAGCCGCTGAGCGTGCTCGGCTCCGGCTACGACTGCTCGGGCGCGACCAGCTACATCCTGCACGGCGCCGGGTCGCTCGGCCTCTACGCCGAGGACTCCACGCAGCTCGAGAGCTACGACCAACCCGGGCCCGGGACGTGGATCACCGTCTACGCGAACTCAGGGCACGCGTTCATCGACGTCGCCGGCGTCGTCATGAACACCGCTTGGTACGCGCCGGTTCAGCCGACGACGCCCTCAAGCGGGCCCCGCTGGCAGCCCACCTCGACGATCGCCGCCCAGTACGCCGGAGACCAGTACGGCGGCTTCGTGCAACGCCACCCCCAAGGACTCTGACGATGCGACACCGCCACGCCACTTCCATCCTGCTCGCCGCGAGCGCAGCTGTCGCGCTCGCCGGCTGCGGGCTGACCGACCCCTACACCGCCAAGCAGCCGTCGTCGAGCGTAACCAGCTCGACGGCAACCCCGACCACGCCGTCGACCACGACGACCAACGCGGACCCGGCCCCGGAGCGTGGCGGCACCATACCCCCAGGCACCCGCGCGACGGAGAGCCAGCTGGCGACCGGCGCACGCCAGCCAACGCCACAGTCCGCGCTCGAGCACTACGCACGCCTGTACGTCAACTGGAGCGCGCGAACCGTCGCCGCCGACCAGCGCGAGCTCGCCGCGATCTCGGTCGACCAGGCGCGCGCTCAGGCACAACAGGCCGCCACCACCTACGCCCACGACCAGACGCTACAGCAGAGCGGCGTGGCCAACAGCGGCCATCTGGTCGCGATCACATCGAGCATCGTGGTACCCGGGCAGTGGGTACTCGTCACCTCAGAGCAAACGACCGGCAAGGGCGACTACGCCGGTCTCCCGCCAACGCTGCACGTCACCTACGCGCAGGTCACCCGCGCGTCGTCGGGATGGGTCGTAAGCGAATGGGCGCCGCAGAACTGACCCAAGCCCGCCCCCCGCTCCCCTGTGGTGTCGAGCACCCTCGGGCTCGCGTGCACGCTCGGCGCGTCGCGGTTGCCTACGCCGGACTGTGGACGTTCACATGTATGGGCGTGCTTGCCGGCGCTGCCGCGCCCGGCCTGGCGCCCGGCGGCCACCCACAGCCGACGCTCCACGGCACGCTCGGCGACTTCGCGTCGATCGCGATCGCCAACGCCAGGGTGCTGTCCGCGCCGTTCCTGCTGGCCCTATTCCGCTTCCCATCCGACCGACGCTCGCGTCAGCTCGGTGACCTGCTGGTCGTCGTGCTGCTCGCCGGGAACGCGCTGCGCCTCGGGCTCGCGCTGGGCCGTGACCGTGGCGCCCTCCTGCCCTATGTGCCTCAGCTGCCCCTCGAATGGCTCGCCGCCGCCCTTGCGGCGGCCGCTTGGCTGACGCTGCGAACCGGTGCCCGAAAGCGCACGGGTCTTGCCTACGTCGCTGCGGTCCTCGTCCTTGTCGCGGCCGCTGCGGCGATCGAGACGATCTGCACCCCGCACGCCGCTGCCCGGGAGCACACGTTCCAGGTCGAGGGGTCGACCGGGGCGCTGCGTTCACCCGGTCCGATCTCCGTGCGGAAGGCCAGAGGTGGTTTGTCTGCGCCGGATCGTGCGCCGGCGCCGGCTCTCGCTTCAAGGTCGCCTCGCTCCCTTCCCCTCGCTGTCGCTCGGTTCCGCTCGGCCGTCTGGCCGGCGCTGCCGGACTACGTCAACCACCCCCGGATCCCGCAAAGGAGGGACCAGGAATGAACGCAGTGCACCTGATCGGCAGGCTCACCCAGGACGTCGAGCTGCGCGAGCGCGGCGAGACGAAGGTGGCGCAGCTGCGCCTCGCGGTGCCGCGCGGCCGCGACAAGAACGGCGAGGACCGTGGCGCGGACTTCGTCGACGTCGTGTGCTTCGGCCGCCAGGCCGAGGTCTGCGCCAACTACCTCGGCAAGGGCCGGCGGATCGCCGTCGAGGGCCGCCTGCACCACGACGAGTGGGACGGCGAGAACGGCCGCCGCCAGAAGCTCGAGGTGATCGCGCAGAGCGTCGAGTTCCTCGACTCCAAGCGCACCGGCGGCGAGGCCTCCGAGGAGGCCGAGCCGGTCGCCGCATAACACGGCGAAGCGAAGGCGGGACGCCCGGCCAGGGGCGTCCCGCCAGCCCGCTCAACCCGAAGGAGAGCGTCATGCGACACGACACAACTACCACGCCCACGAGCGCACGCACCAGCACCATGGCGTCTTCGCTCAGCGCCAGGATCGACGCGCTCGAAGGCGAGCTGCACTGCCTATACGCGCAGCGGGCCGGACGGCTAGAGCCGGGCCAGGACTGGGGTTGGTGCTCGGCCTGCGGGCGCAACAGCGTGTTCCCGCTTGATGGTGAGGACACCTGCCGCGCGTGTATCGCCGAGCTCACCGCCGACCGCGCCCGGAGGCAGCCATGACGGCCGCCGCCATTCCGGCGGGCCGGGGGCTCGACGCCCCGGATGATTGCCGCCGCTGCGCGCCGGCAGGGGACCGATCGAGCCCCCGACCCGCAAGGAGCGACAGCCGTGCCAACCAGCCTCTCACGAGCAGCTCGCAGCCGCCGAACGCGCTCGCCACGCCCGCCTGCGGCGGCTGTGGCAGATGCCCCCTGAGCAGCGCCGTACGCCGGAGGAGAGGGAATGACCGCCCCGTCCCGATCACAGGAGTTCCCCGGTGCGTTCGCCTACGAGCACACCGATATCCCCGCGGGCCTGACGATCCGCGAATGGCGGCAGCTTGACTCGCAGCAGCGCCGCCGCCGCCGCCGTCGGCTACGGGCGCTGCGGCGGCGATCCAGATGAGCGGCTACCGGGTGATCGTCACCGGGCACCGCACCCGCGGACTAGTTGACAGCGACGCCACCAGCTACGTCAGCCCGCCGCAGACCGAGCAGCAGGCACGATCGCTGATCGTGCTGCTCGCCGGCGCCACCGCAGGTCTGGACGGAGGCGGGCCGTGGCGCCAACCGGTCGCGGGCGGCCAGCGCATCATCGAGCTGGAGCGTCAGCGATGACCGCCGACTCTCCCGCCGGGCAGCTCGACCGCTACCTTCAGGTCATCGCCGGCGACCGTCGCGGCGACGAGTTGCTCGAGATCCGCTACGCGACCGGCGACGGCGGGATGCGCCGCCGATTCTTCTCCATCCGGCGCCTGGACGCGGCCGCGCGAGCGATCCGCTCGCTCTCGCCCCGCAGCGACGTCTACTGCGGAGTGCTGCTGCGCTCACACCGCGCCGGCGGCCGCGACGCTGTCACGAGATCGCACCTCGCGTTCGTGGAGATCGACGCCGTCGACGCGCTCGACCGGCTACAACGGTTCACCAGGACGCCGACGATGATCGTGAGTTCCGGGACCGCCGGGCACGCGCACGCCTACTGGCGGCTGCGCACGCGGGTCGGCGCGGTCGAGCTCGAGCACGCCAACCGCACGCTCGCGAGACACCTCGGCGCCGACCTGGCAAGCGTCGACGCCGCCCGGATCCTTCGCCCCGCTGGCACCCTTTCACACAAGCATCGCCCGCCGGCACCGGTCGAGCTGCTGCACCTCGACACGGCCGGCCGGTACGAGCTCGCCGAACTGCTCGACGGCCTCGCGCCGGCGCCGTCACCCACGAACGCGGCCGGCGGCGGCAGGGTGCGCGCTGGCCGCACCGAGCTCGATGAGCAGCTGCTCGCGATCCCAGCCGCAACCTATGTTCGGGAGCTCGCTGGGCTCGAGCCTTGCCGCGATGGCAAGGTCAACTGTCCGTTCCACGACTTATCCGTAGGGCGCGCGGTAGCGGCTGGCGTTTTGCCTGCTTGTCGCTTGTGGACGCGTCTTTGACGGATCATGGAGGCCCCCGATGAGCGGCGACGCCGGAGCGCGTCGGCAGGCGACGAGCGAGTATGCGCGCGCGTTGTTCGGCCCCGCGCCCGAGGGATCTCTGGTCGAGGTGCGCTTCCGCGTGCCGTCCGGCATGGCTCAGCGGTTCATGCCCGCCTCGAGGGAGCGCGACGTCGTCGACGCCGTGCTGTCGTTGGCCTCGCGCACGGAGGTGTTCGTCGGCGTCCTGCCGCGTGCGCGTCCGGGAGGGCGGATCGCGGATGTAGTCACGCGCTCAAGCGTGCTCTGGGCCGATTGCGACACGTCCGCGTCGGTCGCGGCGCTTGCTTCGTTCGAGCCCAGACCCTCGATGGTTGTGGCCTCTGGTAGCGATCAGCACCTTCACGCGTACTGGTTTCTGCAGGAGCCAGTCGAGCTCGACCTGCTCGAGGACCTGAACCGCCGCTTGGCGGTAGCGCTTGGCGCCGACGGTGGAGTCGTGACCAAGCCGCACACGATTCTCAGGCCTGCCGGGTCTCTGAACAGGAAGCACTCGCCGGCCGCCCCGGTGCGCCTGATCGACCTGCAGGAAGGCCACCGCCCAGCCGCTGACGAGATTGACCTGCTGCTTCCGCGGGAGCACACCGAGCCCGGATCGATGAGTCATGCCGGACTGTCGCGTGCGCCCTCGCCGATCGCTTCGTCCGATCCGCTGCTGTTGGTGGCGCCGCCGGTGTATTTCGAGCGGCTGACTGGGTTGCGGGTCGGACCGTCCGGCAAGCTGCGCTGCTTGTTTCACGATGACCGGTCGCCCAGTCTGCACGTGTATCGGGAGCCGGGTCGTGGCTGGTATTGCTTCGGGTGCGGGCGCGGCGGCTCGATCTATGACCTCGCCGCACTCCTTTTGGGACGCGAGACCCGCGGCTCGGACTTCTCTGAACTCCGGCGAGATCTCGAGGAGCTGCTGATGATGACGCCCGGCTCGGTTTCCCATCCGAAACGTAGTTGGACCCCGTAATCCCGTCGTGACAAGTTGTTGGAGCGTTCGACTGGAATGGGCCCCAGACTGCCGGGTTTAGTTTTAGACCAAGGGGCTATCCATTTGAGTCAGGTAGTCTTGCGCTGGTGCCGACGGCGGGCGAG
>CALAQT010000238.1 GCA_937888775.1 uncultured Actinomycetes bacterium
TTGACACCCTCACATACTATCAAAGCAGTAACCCATTTGCTGGCCGCGGTAATAACCTCGACGCTCGAGGCGAGCTGGCCGACTGCCGACAGGTTCGCGCCCACAGTCCCGAAATCTTCGTAGGGCTTATCGACTCCGCCGCATTCGTGAACCGGCGACGCACCGAACTCGGCTCACGAACGATCGCCGCTCACGCACAGCTAACCGAACCGCGCCTGCCGCCGACCGCCTGGTGATCTAGCGCGGGTCGTCGTCGAGTGAGCTAGCCAGTGAGGGGCAGAACGTTGTCCAGTTGGTCTCGGACGACTTTAGGGAATGGATCGCCGGGTCGATAGCGGTCGCACGATACCTACGAAGGAGAAGTCATGTCGGACACTTGGCGTAGTGCGTTAGACCGGAGCGTCTCACCACAATATTTGCCGGCTGCCTAGCCGCGATCCTCTGCCTTGCTGGCGTGCTGCTTTGGTCACAGCTCCACGACGGCATGGTGGCGCCCCGGCCCATCGCAGCCACACCCACGGTCATCGCCTCAGGTGAACGCGTCGGGCTGACGAGCCAGCGTGGGGATCAGGCAGCCAATTCCTCGGGAACCACTGCTCGTGGAACCGGCGGCAGCACGGTCGCTGTGATCACTACGCATTCGAAGCTGTCGGCGAAGCCCGCTTTCGCAACAAGCACACGGGTTAATCCGAGCGCAGCCGCCGTCAGCGTGAGGGTCACCGTTCGTCCAACCAACGACACTTCGGCTGCCAGGGCTACCCTAGCTGCCCCGGCTCCGACGGTTGCAACGGGTGCGACGAAGCGTACGGGGACGGCACCGATCCGGGTGGCACGTTCTTCCTCCGCGTCCTCTCCGTCCCCCACCGTGTCCCTCGCTGCGACGGCGACTCCCGACGTCGCGAGCTCCTCGACCTCTGGTAGCAGCGATTCAGGAACGCCTCGGAGCGCAGACACGGCACAGAGTGCGTCTGCAACCTCGCCCCCCGGCGTTACGGCGGCAAACTTCCATGGGATTGTGACCGGGCCGGGTGGTTATGAGGTCAACGCACAGGCCGATCCGGCGCTTGCGCAGCAGGTCCTAGACGAAAGCAACGCAGCTATCCGCGACGATTTGGCTAACGGCTCTAATGGGTTCGGCGTCGGGGGATACCAGTTCCCGTCTGGAGCTCCGTTCGGCTTGAGCAACCCGCTGTTCACCGGCCAGACATACGGACCCACGTGGTTCGAAGGCTCAGGTTCGCCCGAGCCCCCTCCGTCCCAGTGGGCGATCGATCCCATCACGGGGTTGCCACACGAGCCGGCGACTGGAGCGGCCGTGACACCCAGTATGTGGGCTGTGAACCCGTGGAACCCTGAGTCGCCGAACTATGATCGCAACCTGTACGTCGCGGCAGGACAGACTCCGCCGCAGTAGTCGGCAACAGTTGGTATCGCGCAGGACGACTGCCTCGCCCAACCGGCGAGGCAGTCGCGTTTTGGGCGGTCGAGCCCGCCGGCCTGGGGGCGGCGAGAGAGTTCTCGACCGTGGCCAGCGCCGGTCGAGCTCCGCGTGGTGGAACGGATCCTCGTAAGCTATGGGATGTCCGGCGAGGCCAGTGAGGAAGGGTGAGCGATGAGCCGAAGGATCGCCGAAGCCATACAAGATCCACCCGCAGAGCCAGAACGTTCGAGACAGCCACTCTGTCGCGCGACGGCCGTCTCACTCCGGATGATCGCACGATCCCCGTCGCCAGCATTCTGAATGCGGCTGCCTCGGTGCTCGAACGTCCTCGCAGGTCGCATGCTGGCACGATTCGAGGCTAGGCAGGGGCGGTTGAAGGAAAGGAGCGCCTGCCTATGAGTGGACGGCGGGCCAAGCGCCAGAGCGGGCATCCGGCCCGAGCGGGGAGCCGGGGCGCTCCCCCGTCCCTGCGAAAGCCACTACCAAAGAGCAAAGGGACGCGTGCGCCGAGCCGGCCAAACAGGACCAGCCAGAGCAGAACATCGCTTACCTCGCGGCTGGGCGGCTGGTGGACCTCGGTGCTGCAGCGTAAAAGCCCTGGCTTCTCGCCGGCTCGGCCGCTGCCCGAGCTCGACCGTCGTGATCTCGTTTGGGCGGCGCTGACCGGCGTGGCCAGCGCGCCGCTGTTCGCGACGGTACTGACCAGCCACCCGTACCTCGGGGATGCAACCGAGACCGTCGCCGGGGTCAGCTCGCTGGGCATCCTGCACGATCCGGGCTATCCGACCTATGTGCTCGCAGCGCACCTGTTCACGCTGCTCGTCCCGATCGGCAACGAGGCGTTCCGAGTGAACCTGTTCAGCTTGTTCTGTGCCTCGCTGACGGTCGGCGGGGTGCAACTGCTGGCGCGCCGCTGCGGCGTCCCCCGCTGGGCCGCCGTGATTGGTGCGCTGGCGCTGGCGGCGAGCGCGGGCTTTTGGTTCTACAGCGGCTTCGCCAAGCACGACTTGTTCTCCGGGCTCCTGCTCTTGATCACGCTGCACCTCGCGCTCGCTTGGTGGGCGCAGCCGACCACGCGCAGGCTCGTCGCGCTGGCGGCCACGGTCGGTCTCGGACTGGGATCCTCATGGCCCTTGGAGCTGACGATCCTGCCGACGATTGCGTTTGTCCTGTTCGCCTCGCGCCGCCAACTATCGGTGCGCTCACTCGCCTCCGCGACTGCCACCGGCCTGGTGGTCCTGGTCGCGATATACGGGTTCGTGATGGTCAGGGCCGCCCAGAATCCTCCCGTCAACTGGGGCGGGGCGACCACGATCAGCAGACTGTGGGAGCTGGTGAACCGCGCCGACTTCACGGCGCCCGGCAGCTCGGCGCGGGCGAGCTCAGCGCCCAAGGGCTTGGCTTGGGCGCCGACGCATTCCCCCATCCGCGGCGCTTCGGCCCCCGCCGCCACGATCACGACATCCGCCGCTGTGACCGACGACGTCCTCAACTACGCCGTCATCTTCGGACGCGAGCTCGGGGTGCTCGCCTTGCTGCTGGCCGCCTTCGGCTTGCTCGCCAGTCTGACGTGGCGCCGCACCGCCGCTTCGTATCCGGTGTTGATTGCGTTCCTGGCCAACCTCATCGCCGCTAGGGCGGTGGTCAACTTCGGCGGCGATTCCGGCAGCCTCGATACTGACCTGATCGACGAGGGATTCGTGCTCGGATGTTACTTCGCGCTCGCGTGCTGGCTGGCGATCGGCGCCGCCGAGTTGGTCGGGGCCCCCGGCCGCGTTGCGATTACGGGCCGCCTCAAAGACCGCCTCAGGCGACCGCTCGTTGCGGTCGGCCAGGCGCGCTTGTTCGTGCCGGCTGCTGCACTCGCGCTGGGAGCCGCGGTTGTGGTGCCGCTCGTGCTCGGGAACTGGTCCGGCGTGCAACGCTCTAGCAAGCCGTTCGCAGACGACTATGCGCAGGCGGTCTTCAGCGAGCTGCCTCCGCATGCCGCCGTCTTCATACTCGGCGCCAACCTCACCCAGCCGCTGATCTATAGGCAAGTCGTCTACCACCAGCGCAGGGATGTCGAGGTCGTGGCCGTCGACGGCCTGGAGTTCGGCTGGTACCGCCAGCAGCTCCGCAGCCGCCTCGGAATCCGCCTTCCGGCGCCGACCGGCGCCCCGCGCAACGATGCGGTCCGGACGATGAGCGCCGTTGCTCACGTCCGGCCCGTGTACCTCGATCCGCAGACGGTCCAGACCTTCTCCAGCGTCATCGGCTACCGCCCCGTCGGCCTCCTGTCCCAGCTGGCGTCCGGTCACGGCCAAGCGCCCGTCAGCGCCCCGGCCGAACCCGAGCAGCGGCTGCTCGCGGCCGAGCGCCAGGCCGGCTTTCCCGACCACAACTGGAACATTTGGCCGAACGACGCCTTCGCCCAAGAGGAATATGCAGCCGCCACGCTGCACGTGGCCCAGGCTTACTACCAGCGCCGCGACTTTGTGGGCATGCGCCGCGTGCTGCTCAACGACCTGAAGATCGAGCCGGGCGATCCGACGGCCGAGGGCGACCTCGCGCAGCTGGCCCGGTCTGGGCACACGGGCTGATCCTAGATGCCGGCCCCGGAGATCAGTGTGTGCATCCTCGCCGGACACGGCGAGGAGGTTCTCGACGCCTGCTTGAGAAGCCTCCGTGCCCAGATCGCACCGCCTCCGTTCGAGCTGCTCGTCGGCGGCAACCCGAGCCCCGAGGCCGTCTCCGTCGTCCGATCTCACTTCCCGGCGGCCCAGGTGTGCGACACCGGCGCGCGTCTGCCCGGAGCGGCCCGCAATCCGTTGATCGATCGGGCACGCGGCGACCTTCTGAACCGCGTCGAGCCATATGTCGAACGTGCTCCCGCCGACGCGCTCGACGAGAAGCATGCGGATACGTTCCCACGAAGCATGGTCCGCGGGGCCTGGTACGCCGAGGGTCCTGCGGACCTCGTCCAGGTTTACGTTCACCCGCCGCCGTCGACGCCGACCGCGGTCGGTCAGGTAGGTCTCCTCGATCGTGATCGACTGATCTGAGCTCCCCCCTTCAGGGGGGCTGGGGGGTGTTCTTTTGGTTCTGGGGTTCTGGGGTTCCTTCCCGTGCGCGCGTTGGGCGCCGGGGTTTGTGCCGGGGTTTGTGCCGGGGTTTTCGCACCGGCCGGGTCGAAAAGTGTCCGATCCTGACCGCCCTTTACATCGGAAACCCCGGTCAGGACCGGACGGTTTACGGGAGAAAGTGTCCGATCCTGACCGCCCTTTACGCCCGAAACCCCGGTCAGGACCGGACGGTTTACGGGAGAAAGTGTCCGATCGTGATCGCCCTTGGCCGACACGACCTCGTCGTTCCCGCTGACCTCGGCGACGCCACCCACAAGCGCGTCGACGTTAGTTGGCGCCGCTTCCGGTCGGGGCTCGGCGAGTGGCACGACGAGTGGCCGCGCACCGGCCGGTGGCGCGACACGCCGCCCGGACGACGGACGCCTGGCTTCGCCGGCCACCTGCCGAGGGTCCATAACCTGCCAGTGGTTCGTGTTCCCTCGTCCGCCGACCCCGCTGAGCAAGTTCAGCTCGCCCGACCCGAGCAGCGCCTGCCGGGCGCGGCGGTAGGTCCTGTCCGCAACCCCCGCCGCCGCGCACAGCTGTTCGGTCGAGAGATCCTCGACGAAGCCTTCCCCGTCGGCGAGAGCGGCCATCGCCGCCAACAGCCGCCAACGCGCGGCTGTTCGGCACTGCGGTGCAGAGCGACGGCAAGGTGGTTGCGGTTGGCCAGTCAGGCGTCCAGTCCGGGGCGACCCTGCTGGTCGCAAGATTCACGAGCTCGGGTGCGCTCGATGGATCGTTCGGAAGCGGCGGTGTCGTGACGAGCCCGGCGATTCCGGGCGCACTGGACACGGGATCGGTCGGTCGCTCCGTGGCCATCCAGCCCGACGGGAAGATCGTCGTTGTCGGTAGGGTGATCAGCTCCGATGCATCGGCCACCGACAGGATCCTCATCGAGCGCTACAACTCGAACGGCAGTATCGACGCAACCTTCGGTACGAACGGTGCCGTGACCGCGCTCGCGACTCGGCTCGGCGACGGCTACGCCGTTGCGCTGCAACCAGACGGCAAGATCATCGCGGCCGGCAGCGCCGATGCCGCCGGAAGTGGGGGCGTGACGCCGCGCGTGGCGGTGGTGCGGCTGAACTCCAATGGCTCGCTCGATTCTGGCTTTGGCGCTGGTGGGATCGACGTGGTCGACCTCGGCGCCTACTCATACGCGCTGGCGGCCGCCGTGCAGGCGGACGGCAAGATCGTGATCAGCGGTTCGCAGGCGCCCGGTCTGCAAGTGCCAAACGCCTTAATCGCGCGCCTGACCGCCTCCGGCGCGCTCGATCCCACCTTCGCGAGCGGCGGCGCCTATGCGCACCAGTACGCGGTAGGCGCTGCGAGCTCCGCGTTCAACGCGCTCGCGATCCAGGGCACTGGCGGGATCATCGCCGCCGGTGCTGCGACCAACGGCAACACTGGTGCAGACGCCATCGTGGCTCGCTTCACATCCGGGGGAGCGCCCGATGGGTCATTCGGCAGCGGAGGCGTGGTCTACGAGACCTCGGCGATGAACACGGGCTCGGCGAACGTTCCCGGCGCGACCGGAGTCGCGCTGGCCCCCAACGGGGACGTCATCGCCGGGGGCACGGCCGGCGGCCCCGGCTTGGCCGGGGTCGCGGTGTGGGCGTTCAACCCAACGGGCGCGCTTGACACCAGCTTCGGTGCCGCGGGCTCGACATTAACCGGCTTCGGCCCGATCACGCGCGGGGAAGGGAACGCGCTCACGATCGCAGGCGACGGAAAGATCGTGGTCGCCGGCGATACGCAGTCGATCACCGGGACCTACTCCTCGGTGGTGGCGCGCTACAACGGCTTCGCCCCACCGCCACCACCACCGCCGCCGCCACCACCCGCACTCAAGCTCTCGCTGACAGGCCTCAGCGGCAGCTACAAGACCTCCAGCGTCGCCAAGCATGGGTTGAAGTTCTCAGTGAGCTGCAGCCAAGGCTGCACGTACAGGGCATCGCTCACGCTGAGCTCCGGCGCCGCTCGGCGGCTTCACATCCTGACGACGTTCACCAAGTGCACCAGGGTCAAGCGCAAGCGGCGTTGCGTCAAGGTCCGCGGGTATCGCCCGGTCACGATCGCCAGCGGCAAGGGGAGCCTCAGAGCGGCAGGCACAACGTCGATCACGCTGAAGCTGGTGAGGGCCTACGTCAAGACACTCGAGCAGCAGCGCAGCGTCGCGGTGACCCTGCAGGTAGCGGCCAGCTCGAGCGTGACCCACAAGCGCCAGACAGTCAAGAAGGGCCTCACGTTCAAGCGCTGAGAGGCGGAAGGAGGGGCAGTGTTTCGCCGATGGCATGTAGCCGCGCTCGCTGCGCTTGCGCTGGCGCTCGGACCGGGCGGTGTCGCACGCGCGGCGGCGCCGGGTACCCTCGACCCGGGCTTCGGTTCTGGTGGCGTCGCCACGCCGGCCGGGGCTGCCCAGCTGTTCGGCGTGGCCGTCCAGCCCAACGGCGATGCGATCGCCGCCGGGCAATCGACCCTTGGCTCGGCGCTCGTCGAGCGGTTCACGACTGCCGGTCAACCCGATCCTTCGTTCGGTAGCGGCGGGCAAGCCGCCGGGCCGGCGGGCATCGCTCGGGCCGTGGCGCTCCAGTCCGACGGCAAGGTCGTGGTCGCCGGGACGAGCGGTGGCATGTTCGTCGAGCGGCTGAACGCGAATCAGCAGACTGTGGGAGCTCGTGAACCGAGCAGACTTCACCACGCACGGCAGCTCGGCTCGGGCCAGCTCAGCGGGATCGCCGGCGGGGAATGGCCCGAGCTCGGCGAGCTCGCTCGCGCCGATCCGCCGCCACTCCGAGGCGACCGCGACCATCACTATGCCCGCCGCGGTGGCGAATGACGTCCGCGACTACCCCGTCATCTTCGGGCGGGAGCTCGGCGTGCTCGCCGTGCTGATCGCCGTCTTCGGCTTGCTCGCCAGTCTGACCTGGCGTCGCAGCGCCGCCTCCTATCCGCTGCTGATTGCGTTCCTGGCCAACCTGGCCGCCGCCAAGGCGGTGGTCGACTTCGGGGGCTCCTCCGGCGGATTCGACACCGACCTGGTCGACGAGGGCTTCGTTCTTGGGTGCTATTTCGCGCTCGCTTGCTGGCTTTCGATCGGCGCCGCCGAGCTGGTGGCGATCCCCGGCAGGGGCGCGACCTGGGGGCGTCTGTCGGACCGCCTCAGGCGGCCGCTCGCCGCGATTGCTCGCGCTCGCCTACTCGTGCCGGTGACCGCGGTCGCTCTCGGAGTCGCGGTCCTGGTGCCGTCCGTACTCGGGAACTGGTCGGTCGTGCACCGCTCAAGTAAGCCGTTCGCAGACACCTATGCGCAGGCGGTCTTCAGCGAGCTGCCCCCGCATGCCGCCGTGTTCAGCTTCGGCGCCGAGCTCACCCAGCCGCTAATCTATCGGCAAGTGGTTGACCACCAACGGCCGGATGTCGTGGTCGTCGCCGCCGACGGGCTGGAGTACGGCTGGTACCGCCAGCAGCTCAGCCAGCGGCTGGCGATGCGCCTACCGGCCACCACCGGCAAGATGATCGCCGATGCGGCTACCACGATCCGCGCGATTGCCCGCGTCCGCCCTGTGTACCTCGATCCGCAGGCGGCCCAAACCTTCGCCAGCGTGCTCGGCTACCGACCCGTCGGTCTTTTGGCTCAGCTGGCGCCCGGTCCCGGCCCAGCATCTGTCAGCGCACCGGGCGTAGTCGAGCAGCGGCTGCTCGACGCCGAGCGCCAGGCCGGCTTTCCCGACCACAACTGGAGCGTGTGGCCGAACGACTACGTATCCGAGGCGGAGTACGCGACCGCCGCCCTGCACGTTGCCAGGGCCTACTACCAGCATCGCGACTTCACCGGCATGCGCAGCGCGCTGCTCAACGAGCTGACAATCGAGCCCGGCGATCCAATCGCCGAGAAGGACCTCGCGGAGCTGCAGAGCAGCGGGCACGGTTGACGGTCTGATGCCGGCTCCACAGATCAGCGTGTGCATCCTCGCCGGACACGGTGGCGCCACTCTCGACGCGTGCCTCGAGTGCCTGCAGGCACAGTCCTCGCCGCCCTCGTACGAGCTTCTCGTTGGAGGGAATCTCACCCCGGAGGTTCTGTCAGTGGTCCGCGGCCGGTTCCCCACCGCACACCTGTGCGAAACGGGCGGGCGGCTGCCTGGCGCGGCGCGCAATCCGCTGATCGAGCGAGCCACGGGAGACCTGCTGCTGTTCCTCGACGACGACGTGACGGCGCCCCCCGACCTCCTCAAACGCCTGTCGCAGACGGCGGCCCGACATCCCCAGGCCAGTGTGTTCGGCGGCCCAAACGACACCCCGCCGCACAGCACCCACTTTCAGGTCGTACAAGGGGCCGTGCTGAGCTCGATCATGGGCGCCGGTCCGGTCAGCCGCAGGTACGGCGCTCGCCATCCCGGCCCCGCCGATGAGCGCTGGTTCACGCTCTGTAACCTGGCCGTTCGCCGAGACGTCATGCTGCCCTTCGTGAGCCACTTGGTCTGCGCCGAGGAGAACGCGCTGCTCGCGGAGCTGCGCAGACGGGGCGAACGGATGCGCTACGAGCCGGATCTGCGGGTCTTCCACGCCCGTCGCCCGCGGCTCTCGTCCTTCGCTGCGCAGATGTTCAAATACGGGCGCGGCCGGGGGGAGCTGCTGGCTCGCCGCCCGAGTACCTTCCGTGCCGCCTACGTCGTGCCCAGCCTGCTGCTGACGTACCTGGTCGCGCTGCCCCTGATGATCGCTGTGGGTGGGCAGGCGAGCCTCATGCTGGCGCCGCTCGCACTCTACTGCTGCTTGACGGTCGCCACTGCGCTGCGCGTCGCGTGGACTCTGCGCAGAATCGACGACGCGCCACTCGCCGCCGGGCTGACCGTGACTGTGCACGCGTGTTACGGCGCTGGGGTGCTCCGCGGCTTGCTCTTGCTGAAGGCCCGGCGCAAACCCGGTGTGGCCGAGTGGATCTCCACCAGCTCCGAGCCGGCCGAGACGGTTCGCCTCCCCGGCGAAGCTCGGGGAGCACAGCGACCGCCACCCGGGCGGGAGGCGTATCGGTCAGAAGGATGACGGACGCACCTAGTACCAGAGGGTTGTCGATCCTCCGGGCGCACATGCAGTTCCAGGCCTGGGCGAAGAATCGGGCGCCGCGCTTTGAATTCACTCAACGAGATGTGGACACCGGCTGCGAACAACCGCTCGAGCGTCGCGTCCACGCCCTCGTCGAGCACACAGCGCTCGACATCGGCGAAGCTCATTCGGGCCAGTTGAAACAGTGGCAGATAGGGGCTTCGCGGGTTCGCGAAGACGGCTCTGCCGAGAGCGTCGAGAAACGCGGCGGGAGCTCGGCGTCGCTCCTGGATGATTCGCTCGCGGCTTTCGGTCCCGCTCAACGAATGGGCGAAGTAGCCACGCAGCCCGGCCGCGTAGCGACCCGCCTGCACCAGCTCGGAGAATCTATCCGGGATCAAGCGAATCTCCCCGCGCGGCGGGCGGCGATGGCAGCAAAGCGGCTCTCGTCGTGGGCCGGTCCTCGCGGATCGTTGAGAAGCAGTGGTGCAGCGCCAGCGCGCGGCGATCGACGGGTCGGCCCGATCTGTTCCAGATGCCCGCTATGCCGCACACCGAGGGGTTAGAGTCCGGGCCGGTGGCATGGATCGGGAAGCTATCGAAGCCCGCTGCGAGTGCTCGGGTGCCGACGATGGGTGAGCTGACACTGAACGCGGGGCTCACCGCGGCGTCGCTCCAGCGCCGGCGCGCATCGACCGGCGGGTCAATCGAGCAGCAGCGGCGCCGCGGAGCCTATTGGGATCAGGTCCTGGAGGGATGGGAGTCGACTCCGGCGCACCGGCTCTGGCGTGCCCACAGCGACGCGATCAACGGACGGTTGCTGCGCCGGTGGCTGCCGTTCGGGACCGGAAGGCTGCTCAAGACAGACCTGTTCGACGAGGCTGTCGGTCCGGGGCCTTATCCGGAGCTCGCGGCTCGGTGCCGGGACGTGTTCGGCGTCGACATCTCGCCGGCTGTGCTCCGTGCCGCCGCGAATCGATATCCGCGGTTGGAGGCGCAGGTCGCTGACGTACTGGACCTGCCCTACGAAGACGGCAGCTTCGACGCGATCTTCTCGAACTCGACGCTCGACCACTTCGAATCGCACGCCACCTTGCGGGCCGGGATCGTCGAGGTCGCACGAACCATCCGGCGCGGCGGAAGCCTCCTGCTGACGCTCGACAACCGCGCCAATCCGGTCGTGGCGGTTCGAACCTCGAGGATGTTCTATCCGCTTCATCGGCTGGGGCTGGTGCCGTATTTCGTCGGAGCTACGCACGGTCCTCGCGCGCTCCGGACGCTGCTTCGGGAAGCCGGCTTTGAGGTGCGGGAGATGACGGCGGTCATGCATTGTCCGCCTCAGCTGGCCGCTGCCCTTCGAGTACGCTCGAGCTGCGACGGGACCGTCGACGAGCACCGGCATCTTCAGCGCGTGCTGCGCTTCGAGACGCTCGAGCACTGGCCGACCAGCGTGCTGACGGGACATTTCGTCGCGGCTCTGGCGATCAAGCGTTGACAAGCGCCGCGGATCGGGGACGAGCGAGGATCACCTCGCGGCGACGGGGGAGTCGCATATGATGCCGAGGATCCTTGACTGGAGCCACAGCGAGGGGGAACACGACTCCACTACGGGGCTACGCCAGCACCGGGGCGATCGGGATCGGTGGACAGCCGCCGTGCCGCTGCTCGCCGACCAGTTACGCGCGCTAACGCTCTCCGACCTGCGGGCGCGCTACGGCCGCGGTAGATGGCAGCTCGTCAAATGGCTGATCGACCCATTCGCGCTCGTAGGGGTCTACCTCCTGCTCGTGACGTTCATCTTCTACCGTCGGCCGCACGCCATCGGCCTCGCCCTGGCCTGCTCGATCATCCCCTTCCAGCTGATGACGATGACCGTGTCCAACAGCCTGAACTCGGTCCAGATTCGGCGCTCGATCATCGCCAATATGAGGTTCGCCCGCGACCTACTGCCGATTTCGACCGCTCTCACCGAAACGCTTGGGTTCGCGGCGAGCCTCGTGCTCTTGGCCCTGACGATGGCCATCTACGGAATTGCTCCGACGGTCAGCATCCTGTGGCTGCCGATCGTCCTGTTCGAGACAGTGCTGATGGGAGTCGCGGTCGCATATCCGGCCACGCTGATCGGCGTCTGGGCGCCTGACCTCCGGGGGCTGATCCTGAGCCTGGTCCGCGCCGCCTACTTTCTCGCCCCAGGACTCGTGACGCTGGCCGAGATCCACGGCACCACCAACACCCTGGTCAGGCTCAATCCCCTCACGGGCCTGATCGAGGCACTGCGTCACGCCGTTCTATACCGCTCCTCGCCTCCAGCCTGGGAGCTGCTCTATCCGCTTGCCGTATCAGTGCTGCTGCTGCTGATCACGGTGCCGATCTACCGGCGCGAGCAGAACCACTTCGCCAAACTGATCTGATGCCTGCCGCCGTCGCGCTGCAAGACGTCGGGATCCGCTTTGACCTGGATCGTCAGCTGCGCCCGGTAACACCGGCGATCACCCGGCTGCGCCGAAAGTGCTCTCATGAATGGGCGCTACGTCACATCAATCTGGCGTTCAACGCCGGCGAGAGCGTGGCTCTGGTGGGTCCGAATGGCGCCGGAAAGACAACGTTGCTGCGGACGATCGCAGGAGTGCTCACTCCGGACGAGGGCAACCTCTGCGTCCGCGGGCGGATCGGATCGCTGCTCTCGATCGAGGCCGGCCTGATGCCAACGCTCACGGGTCGCGAGAACGCGATGCTCCTGGGTACGCTCTCAGGGCTGCCGAGGACACGGGTGCGTGGCGCGCTGGCGGAGATCGAGCGGGTGAGTGGATTGGGCGCCGCGTTCGATCATCCTGTTTCCACCTATTCCCAGGGCATGATGGCCCGGCTGGGTTTTGCTGTAGTCGAGCAGGCCGATCCGGATGTGCTGCTGCTCGATGAGGTTCACGAGGCGATCGACGAGTCCTTCCGGACCGAGCTCGAGCTGCGAGTGGGTCAGATCCGGCGCCGAGGCGGGATCATCATCGCCGCCGGCCACGATCATCTGATGTTGGGCCGGCTGTGCGATCAGACGATCATGCTCGATCACGACGGGCCGCGCAGAGCGGGGAGGCTCGGGCCCCGAATGCGGCCGGGTCTTGAGGTCAACGCGTGAGCGGCCAGCGGGAGCCGGCGACGTAGAGAACTATCCTGGCCGACCGTGCTCTCACGTATCCGACCATTCGGCGAGCGCTACGGGGGGCCGTCCTGAGGTGGGGGATCTTGCCGCTGTCGATCATGCTGCTCGCATGGCAGCCGGTTCTGCTGGAACCGAAGAGCGGTCTGGATTTTAGGGCTCTCCTCGTCGTTTGGGGGTGACTCGCTGGACGCTACGACCATGAATCCCCTGGTATCCGCGAGGTTCCCGGCGCCCCGGCCA
>CALAQT010000239.1 GCA_937888775.1 uncultured Actinomycetes bacterium
TCGCATACCCAAGTGTACCACAATTATAGTACGAACTTAAGGCGCGGGACACTAGCTCTACGACTGATCGAGCTTCTCCTATCGCCCAAGGGCGAGCGCACTGGTTGGGGCCGGCGCGGGCTCTGTCCTGGGCATGGAATTGCCCTTCCACCGCTCGCGCTTTCATCCCGATCGGATCGTGCGATCCCGCCGCTGCTATCGCGTGCAACCAGCGGCGCCGACCGGTCTGCCGGCGCCGGGCTCGCCGCTTGTGCATTCGCCCAGGAGGGGGAGCCGCGCGCGCCGCTGCCGGACGATCGCTCCGTCACAAAATCCGATCGTCCCGGCACCCCGGGCGGGGTGATCGCTCCCGACGACATCCGGCTCTGGTGAGCTTCGGCGGCGGAGGGTTTCGTGGTGAGCAATGCGGTCACGCCGGCGGGCAGGAGAGGCCCCCGGGTCCCGCCGGTTGGTCCGGCGGTCTCGGGGCCGTGCGCGGCGGGCGGATGATTGCTCGATCTCTGTTCATCGGTCTGTAGGAGGAGTTCATGTCAGAGGAGCTGCTGGACTGTCTGGGGCGCCGGCGCTCGCCGGCGGCCACCTCGGCCTTTCACGCCGGTCGGCCGCCCCGCAACAAGGGTCTGAGCTATCCGGCGGACCCGCCGCCGGTCGAGGAGATCGTGGCGGTGATGCGCGCCGCCGGCCCGGGCGCGTACGGCGATCGGCTGCGGGCGGTGATCGTGGTGTTGTGGCGCGCGGGGTTGCGGATCGGCGAGGCACTCGCTCTGGCTGAGACAGATCTTGATCCTGCCCGCGGGGCGGTGCTGGTCCGCTGTGGCAAGGGCGGCAAACGCCGGGAGGTCGGCCTGGACGCGTGGGGGTGGCGCACGCTTGAGCCGTGGCTTGAGTATCGCCGCCAGCTGCCCGTCGGCCCCCTGTTCTGCGTCCTGCATGGTCCCAGCCGCGGGCGACCATGGTCACCGGCAGCAGTCCGCCGAGAGCTGCGGCGCGCCGGCGCACGGGCGGGGGTGCGCCGCCGGCTTGCGCCCCATCAGCTCCGGCATGCGCACGCCGTGGAGATGGCGCATGAGGGGGTCCCAATGGTGATCATCCAGCGCCAGCTCGGGCATGCCCATCTCGGGATCACCTCGATCTACCTTCAGGGGATCGACAACGCGGAGATCATCGACGCCGTCCATCACCGCCCCGCGCCGGTCATCCCCGCCAGCGCCGGCCTACGCACCCCGTGACCGGGTGACCTCCAGACAACAGACCACGCCCACCCACGCCGGAGACCTCGCGAAGCCTGCCGAGCACCCCCTCGACCCACACCTGTGATCGCTTCGTTGCTGTCGCGACATCCGTCGCGCCAGCACCAGCGGGCGCGTCTCCCGTCGCGAGCGATCACCCCGCCCGGGGTGCTGGCACGATCGGATGGTGACGGAGCGATCGTGCGGCGGCGGCGCGCCTGGCTCCCCTCCTGGGCGAACGCGATCGTCCGCTCCTGCGCCGAAGCCGGCCCCCTGAGGCAAGCGCTCCGTCGCCGAAGCGCTCGCCGGGTCCAGAGGGCACGGGCACGAATGCGATCGTGTGAGCGGTAGCGCCCAACGCCGACCATGAGGCTCCAGCACCCTTGTCGTTGCGTACGGGCTACAGGCCGAAGGGGCTGAGGTGGTCTCTTGCGTCGGTATGCGCTTCGGCGAGTCCAGCCAAGAGGTCTGCCGCCTTATTGGCGACGAGTTCGTCGTCGTCGGCAGCGAGCCGCTCGGCGAGGTCTCGAGGAACGGCCCGTGGATCGACCTGCGCAGTGTCGAGCAGTGCAGTGGCAACTGCGAAACGGTTGTCCGGGTGCTCGCTTCGGGCGAGATTGTCGAAGATCACCCGAGCGGCGCGGCGTCGCAAGAGGAGCTGCTTGACCGCGGCCATGGCAGGGGCCTGGACGTACCAGTCCTCGCCAGCCGGGATAGCGAGTCGCGCGAGTAGACCGAGCGGGACTAGGTCGGCCGCGACCTCTGCCCGATCCCAGAGGAGTGTTGCCGCGATCGAGCGCGTGAAAAGTCGCGGGCGTTGGCCAGCTCCTCGATGACATCGGCGGAGACGAGGGATGGATCGAGCCGGTTGATTGCTTCGAGGACCAAGCCGGCGACGAGGATTGGCCCAGTGTCGTTGTCGTCAGCAGCCAGGAACCGGACGATGCGGTCCACGACAGTTCGTTGTGATTCGCGCGTCTCGGTGACGAGGATGGCGTACGCCCGACTGGTGGCCTTCTCGTGATCGCCAAGGTCGAGTCCATCGATCAGGTGGTCGACGGAGACGGGGGCGGTCGAGGGAGCCGGCGCCGGTTCGGGCTCGCGAGCCAGGACGCCCCAGATGCGGAGCTGCGGGACGATGCGTTCCATCGCCGCCGGGATGTCGCTGACAGCCAGCGCGTCGTAGGTCGGGTTGATGTTGCTCGGGAGTTTGACGTCGGGCGCCTTAAGGACCTGGACCTTGTCGCGCAGGCCGGGCCGGTCCAGGGCGCGCTGAATCTCGTTGATGATGTTCGGCCGTGTCTGGACGGTGCCGTCCTCGAGCCGGTCGTCGGGGGTGCAGAGTGCGACCAGCGCGTCTGAGGCGTCGAGGTAGGCGTTGACCTGCGAGTCGGGATCGCTCAGGGTGCGCGGGAGGAGGGGCTCGTCGCTGACGATGATTCCATGGACGCCGTACACGTTCAGGGCATCGCGGACCGGCCAAGCGACCGTCTTTTTGAAGCGCTCGGAGCAGCTCAAGAAGACTGCGGGTCGTCCGTCCAGGATTGGAGCCTCCTCTCCTCCAGCTGCAAGTCGCGAATCAATGAGAGGGTACGTCACAACCCGATGGTCCTGGCCGTTGGCGAACCTGGTCTCATGGTCTCAGCCTGCATGCGACCCGCCGCGGCCTCGATTGCCCGGCACCCGCAGATACGGTGCCCGCCCCATCGGCAGCCCCGGTCGCGCTATGCGGGGTAAACCACCCACACGGCCTGAGCTGCGAACTCCTTGCGGCGGCCTGTGGGCTTGTCGCCATAGACATCGCCGTGGGCAGGCTCGTCGTCCCGAGGCGACCGCTCGATGCGCTGCTCCTCATCTCGAGCTACCTTCGCCCTGATCGCAATCACCCCGTAGTTCGACCGGCCACCGCGCACAGACTCGGTATCGCGGTCGAGTTGCTCAAGCGTGTCGCCGAGGACCACCGACATCCGCTTTCGCTCTGGATTAGGGAAGTTCTTGAACGCGCCGTCCCGGACGATGTACTCGTCGCCGACCCTCTTCCAGTGTGCTGGTGGGACTCGGCGGTAGAGCGGGGTCTGGTCTTCGACGGTGCGATCATCGTCGGGCGGATCCTCGCTCGGCCCAATGCTCACGCTTCGATCGCTTCCTGATTCCGCAGGAGGCTTCGCAGTTCGTCGAGGAAGTAGCTCACCGCTCGCGTCTCGTCCATCTCCTCGATTTCGGAATTGCGCGTAATGAACAGCGTCGGCTCAGACAGTTCGTTGTCGCTGATGAAGTCGATCTCGGCCCCAGGCGGACGCCATTCCAGCTGAACACCACCATCAGCGAGAGGCACGATGTCGGGCATCGAGATGTCGTCGCTCATCACGAGGCCGAGGAATCGTAGGGCGGCGTCGCGGTGGCGCGCCTGAAGAGCCACGCCACCGTACGAATCCCAATTGTCGGCCAACTTCTGAAGGAAAAAGAGCTGTACGCAC
The DNA here is from genome assembly GCA_937888775.1 of uncultured Actinomycetes bacterium. Next base: position 3,707 of record CALAQT010000239.1, read on the forward strand.
GCCGGGATGATCCAGGCCGGCAAGTTGATCTGACGGTCCGCCACGACCCTGTCCTCGCTCACATCGAGCGTGATTACACCTGCGATGCTCGACCAGACGCGCGACACGAGCGACTCGCCGCTTCGATAGCTGATGCCCTGGAGCGGGTTTGAGATGGCGGTCGCAAGCGAGGTCATGCTGTCTCACCGTCTAGACCCCACACCGATTGCATTTTGGTGGTCGTGAGGTCCTTGAACCCACGCACGATCCAGTTGTGGGCTAGGTCGAAGAGCGGGATCGTAGCGGCAGGCTCAGCATGCCCAGCCAGGAGCCGGGCCGTGAGCGCGAGTTGGTAGATCGGCGTCTGGTCGTGGAGAAACGCCGGCTCTGCTCCAACGTAGAGACGACCGATCGGGTCGCCCGCATCCCCTGGGATGCGCCAGCGAGCTTGCAGGCGCGCGTCCTCGGGCTCGCTTAGGAATTCGCCCTGGAAGCGACCGACCGGGCGCAGGAAGTCCGTGAGCGGCGGATGAGGATCACCCTTGCGGGCATCCTGGGCGCTGAGCTGGTTCACGTAGGTCAGTTCGACCATGTTGATCCGGGCGGCCGACGACGATGCCGCCACCTTATCGGCGGCTGGGAGCACAAGCTTGATCAGATCGTCCCGCAAGCCGCCGTATCTCGGATACGGCCGCTCATGAAGATGTTCGCGACGCCAGTTGTAACCGAGACGATCTGGCTGCACCTGAATGAGCTCCGCCCCGTCCTCAGTCATGAACCACGTTCTCGGAAGAGCCTGGCCGGTCTGGAAGATGAACTGCGGCATCGCCGGCGCCAAGCCGAAGTCCTCGGTCATCGGTGGGAGAGGGGGCTGCTGCTCCCGTCTCGGGAATGTCGTCTTCGCTCTCCTGGCGATCTCGCCGAGTAGTTCCAAGTCGATCACCCCCGTGGCGAACTGCAGTGCAAATGCTACCTCCATTACCGGCGGATCACGGAAGGAAACAGGCTGCTCGGCTGGCGGAAACGCGTTCATTGGCTTTGCATAGCTTCGCAGGCCCAGACCAGCTCCGGCTCGAGGGGTCGCTAGAGCTCTGCGAGAGCGGCGAACCTTCGGCTGGCCGTGCTGCGTCGACCTGGCATTGCGCATGATGCGCAATGCCACCTCCAGCGAAAAGGTGAAGGTGGCGCGCTCCCGCCCCCTTAACTACGCCGCCGCCGGCGCGCGGCGATCACGACCCTGCTCAGCGCCCGGCAGCGATCGCATTCGTCCCGAGCTGTCGCAGGCCGCGCTTTCGCTTCGGCGACGGAGCGCTTGCCTGAGTGGGCCGGCTTCGGCGCGGGAGCGGACGATAGCGTTCGCCCAGGAGGGGGAGCCGGGCGCGCCCCCGCCGGACGATCGCTCCATCACAAATCCGATCATCCCGGCGCACCCGGGCGGGGTGATCGCAACCGACGGCGAGCACTCGTGCGCCGCCTGTGGTCGGCGTGATCGCATTGCCACGCA
>CALAQT010000240.1 GCA_937888775.1 uncultured Actinomycetes bacterium
GCGATCGTCAGCCGGAGGAAATCACAGCCGAATCCTGGCGACCGCTCCGTCGCCATTGCGATCGGCCGGTCCGCGCCAGCGCGACCGCAAGAGCAGTCGTGCCGAGCCCAGTCAGCAGACGCTCCAGATTGGGCGAAAGCGCAAACCAGCCGCCGCGGCCGGCGGCCGGATCGGGACGATCGCAATGTCGCCGAAGCAATCGTCGGCTTCATATCCGGCTCGAAGATGAATGCGATCGTCCGGGATGGGGAGTTCCCCTTGAGGAACAGCCTCGAAACCAAGTTCATTGATCCTCGAGGCTGTCCCCCCGATCGATCCGTCCGTTGACCTACTTGACGGGCACATGGAGGTCAGGCTGTGGATACTCGCGCAGACCACCAGTAACCCAATCCGGCATCCGCCAGATGCGGACCTTGGAGGCAGGGGTGTCGATCAGGTCCCATGCGTCCCGATAGCCCGCGAACTCCTGCTCCCCGAGCATCTTCCTGGACCACGACTTTCCTCTCGCGGCGCAGGTGGCATCGAAGACGCGAGCCGCAGCGACCAAGTGGTTGCGCGGCAGAACATTGAACGTCGGCCACTTGTCTGCTGTCGGGCAATTCACCAACACGTACCATTCGTCGGCACCCACCGGTGACGCCTCCAGCGCCTTGGCGCCAACGTGGAAGTCGCCTGAGGACCGCGTCTTCACCTGGATCGCACAGCTAGAGCCGTCCGGTCGCTGGGCAAGTAGATCGGTGCGCGCTGCTCCGCGCCCCGTCGACGCGACTTGCCAGCCCCACAAGCAGAGCTTCGCGGCGACGAGATGAACGCCGCTAGCACCGAGCAGTTCGCTATCCCGTCCCACGTACGCACCATAGCGTTGGATCGAACGAGTGGCGGGGTTCGCAATCAGCAGCAGTCGCTCACCGAGGTGGACGATCAGAGCCGCCACTTGGACACGGACGACTCCGCCGTCGCCAATGCGATGGCGGACTCGGAACACGCGCCGATGTCGGGAGCGATCGCCGGCGCCGCAACGGGCCAGCTGGCGATCGTGAGCAACTCGGGGACCAAGGCAACCGCGATTCCGCGCTGGTGCTCGGTGGATGACAGGCAGCTAGCTGTGCTTCTCGGCGGTCTGAGCGAGCGCCTCCTCGAGCGCGCCCTCGCCACCGGGCCTGCCGGTGATCGCTAGCTCCGGTGACCAAGTGGGGACGCGGCCAACGAGCGCTGCGGCGCGCTTGCGGCCCGCGACCTCGATTGGTGCACGCTGACGGAGCTGAGCGAGCAGCCGGGTGCTGTACTGCTGTGGCGACTCGTCGGGCGCGATCGCGGGTCGATCGAACTCGAAGAACTCGGCCCGCACGCGCGGGCGTGCTCTAGGGAACCGCGGGATCGCGACCGTGCCGTTGCACGCGACCCCGACGATCGTCGCCTCCGGCACCGCCCGCGCTAGGTAGCCGACGCCGCCGCGGGCCCGCAGCGCTCGACCGAGCGACCGTGTGCCCTCTGGATAAATCCCGATACATGCGCCCTTGCGGAGCTCCTCGATCGCGCGGTCGAGCGCTCCGCTGTCCCCGGACCCACGCTCGATCGGGATTTGGCCCATCCCGGTCAAGACCGCGCCGAGCAACTTGTTCGTCCACATCGAGGACTTCGCCAACGCCCTGATCTGCCGACGCGCCAGCGCCGCGATCCCGGCCGCCACGGTGTCCCAGTAGCTGTCGTGATCGCCGACGACCAGCAGCGGCCCCTCCAGCGGCAGCAACTCGAGGCCGACCACTCGCAAGCGCCCCCACCACACAACACCAGGAGTGGAGGCGATCATCACACCGCGATACGCCGGGGTGATCCGTTCGATGCGATCCAACATCGCCTCCGCAGGCTACCCGGACCAGCGCACGAAGCTCAGTCCACCGCGACTTCCTGTCCGCGTGGACGCCCGGATCCCCCAGGCATGAGCGTCGCGTCGCCGAAGCGATGGCGCGCCGTGAGGCGGCCGGACGATAAAAGCGATCGCGGGACGTCGGTAGCCGATCACTCGAAATAGGCGACGGGAGAAGTCGGCCGGCGGCGCTGGCTCTCGCCTTCACGCGGTTGCGCAAGTCTTGCTCGGCCGCCGACCCGGACGTGCTGCACTTCTGCTTTCAAGGCTGAGCCGTTAGCCGAGCGCGCAGCTTTGAGCTAGCGCCGACGCCCGGGAGACCGGCCAGCCTCGCGGATGCTCGGCTTCCCTCCTAGCCCGAGCCAGAGACTCCGGCTCGCGGCAATCGGGACTGCTCGTTTGCACCAGGAGCAGTAGCCGACCGGTCACCGCGTGACGTGGCTGCTCTTAGCCCAATGCAGCAATGCAGCAGCGTGGCGGGGGTGCTCGCGGCCGCCCCTATTGCTGCTCAGATACGACAGTGATCGCCGCCGGAGAGCGGACTCCCGCGCTCTTCGATTTGCTAGCTGGAATCGAGCAAGCGGCGGCTTTCTCCGGACTGTCCCTTTCGTGGGAGGCTGTCGCGCCAAGGGGGCTGGCGGTGATGTGTGAGCGACGGCGTTCGTAGCGCCGGCGGGTTTGCCGACGGTTGGGCCCGTGCCGCCCCGGTTCGGCGCGCTTTCGCCCGCCGTGGGGACCCGATCAGGGCCCCACGGGCCCCGTTCAGGGCCCGGCGGCGGCTAGCTGGTGTCGGTGTAGCTTGGTGAGGTTGTGGGTAGCGGCGATCAGCCGCCACTCGGTCCGCATCGCGGATCGGCCGCTGCGGTGAAAGCGGGTGAACCCGCGATTGTGTTTGGTGTGTCCGAACACCGGCTCGACGGTCTGTTTGCGTTGGCGATATAGCCGCTCGCCGAGTTCGGTCGCGAGCACGTATCGCATCCACCGCTACCGCCCGCCCGTCCAACCTGGCCGCTCGCCCTCACGGTCGCCGCCATCCGGCGCGATCAACACCTGAACACCGTGATTGGCGACGACGTTGTCGATGTGCTCCTCGTTCCAGTAACCGGCATCAGCGACCGCGGCCTGCGGCTTGTCGGTCACACCGGTTTCGGGTCGTTTAGGTCCGACGAGGGTTCAAATCCCTCGCCCTCCGCTGGTAGGTCCGAGCGATCGGCCTAGTAGAGCCCGAGGATTGGGCGGTTTGCGGGCAAAGCCGATGCTGAGCTGCGCTGCGATCGGCGGCGTTTCGGGCCGGCTAACGCTGGCGGTTGGCCGCCGATTCGCTGGACCCCCGTAGTTGGGGCTGGTCGGGGGCTCGATCTCGATCGCCAGACGATCGCACGGCTCCCGACCTAGCCCACCGCGGGCTACGACGCCAACGCGGCAGTCTGCGGACCCGCCGCGCGCACCGCCGCCTGCACGATGTAGTTCGTGCCGTTGGAGCGCGACCAGACGGCGATCGCGTTGCCCTGCCCGTCGAC